>JAFASB010000504.1 GCA_019244985.1 Acidimicrobiia bacterium
CCTGGGCACAGGCCTCGCACTCCAGCTCGAGGGTGGCGTGGGCGATCCCGAACCGGGGCCCGATGGTGCTCCTGACGCGATCGCCCACCACCTGAGCCTCCTCGAGCGTGGGGTGACCGGAGAGCACGAGGTGCGCTGACAGGGCCCGCACCTCCGACGACAGGCTCCACGCGTGGATGTCGTGTACGGCGTCCACACCCTCCACGGCGGTGATCGCCGAGGCGAGCTCGTCGAGCTCGAGCCCGGCGGGCGTCGACTCGAGGAGCACGTCCGCCGTCTGCTTCAGCAGACGCACGGCCCGGATGGCGATGACGAGCGCGATGGCGATCGACACCGCTGGGTCGAGCCATTCGAGGCCGCCAGTCACGAGGATCACGGCGCCGGACACCGCGACGCCGGTGTTGGCCGCGGCGTCGCCCACGCTGTCGAGCATGACGGCACGCATGTTGAGGTCGTCGTCACCCCCGAGAACGAGTGCGGCGCCGATGTTGACGAGGGCGGCGATGCCCGCCACCACGAGCATGGGGCCGCCGTGGACGGTCGGCGTGTGCTGGAGCCTTCGTATGCCCTCGACGACGATGACCACGGATACGACGAGGATGGCCGCCGCATTGGTCTGGGCGGCGAGGATCGTCGAGCGGTGGTAACCGAAGGACCGCTGGGCCGTTGGCGACCGACGGGCCAGACGCACGGCGACCAGCGACAGCAGGACCGCGGCCACGTCGGTGACCGTGTCGCCCGCAGCCGCGAACAGCCCCAGCGAGTGGGCCACGAAGCCGACGACGACCAGGGCGACCGCCAGGGCGACGTTGAGCGTCAGCACCAGCCGCAGGCGCAACTCTCGGGTCACGCCTACAAGGGTACGGCCGTCACCAGCCAAGCTCTCGCAGGCGGCGGTCGCCGATCCCGAAGTGGTGGCCGACTTCGTGGATCACCGTGCGCCGGACCTGGTCGACGACTTCCTCTTCGGTGTTGCAGATGGCGCAGATCGTGCGGCGGTAGATCGAGATGCGGTCGGGCAGGGTGCCGAAGTAGTTGATGCCGCGTGACGTCAACGGCACTCCCTGGTAGAGCCCGAGGAGGTTGGGCTCCGGTGCCCTCTCCTCCACGAACACGGCGACGTTGTCCATGTACTTCCCCAGCTCCTCGGGGATGCCATCGAGGGCATCGGCCACGAGCTGCTCGAAGCGCTCACGCGGGACGTCGATCATCGGTCGGCGGCGACGAGTACCCAGTCGCCACTGCGCTTGCCGGCGGCGTAGCCGCTGTCCAGCCGCTTGGCGACGACGCCGGGAAGTCCTTGGCCGCCCGCGGCACGCACGAGGGCGGCACCGTCGCCCTTGTGGAAGCTGGGCGTCTGCCAGTTCGCGCCCGACAGCTTGAGCGCCTCGAGATGCTTGCGCCGCTCCGTGTAGGGCAGGTCGGTCGTCATGTGTCCGTCGCAGTAGAGGATGTCGAAGAGCATCACCGCGACGGGATGATCGCGAGCGGCGCGGCGCAACGCGGAGTCGCTCTCCAGATCCTGGCGGTCGGGCGGGACGCCGGGCTGCGGCTGGTCGTTGTCGTCGAGGGCGACGAGCTCGCCGTCGAGCACCACTTCCGTCGATCCCACGGCGCGCCCGAGGCGCGTCAGCTCTGGGTAGCGGTCGCTGACGTTGGTCCCGTCTGCATCGTCGACCTCGATGCGCCCGCCCTCGACGTAGATGAGCACCCGCCGACCGCCCCACGCGATCTCGAAGCCGAAGTCGCCATCGTCCTTTGGAAGGGTGCCTTTCTTGGCGAGCATCGGGCGCAGTCCGCTCGGGAACGGCTCGCGCGTGGGATCCTGCGGCGGATCCATGCGGTGCATGAGCCACTGCTTGCCCCGTGTCTTGATCAGCACATAACGACCCTGCACGCGTTCGCCGTGCAGTGTGAACTTCACCTCCCGGGCGTCCCATTTTTCGAGCTCGTACCAGCCCTGGTCCCAGACCTTGACCGTGCCCCCGCCGTACTCCCCCTTGGGGATCTCACCCGCGAAGTCGATGTAGGAGAGCGGGTGGTCCTCGGTCTGCACGGCGAGGTGGTTGACCTTCGGGTCGGGCGGAATGCCCTTCGGCACCGCCCATGAAGGCAGGACGCCGTCGCGCTCGAGCCTGAAGTCCCAGTGCAGCGCCGTGGCGTGGTGCTCCTGGACGACGAAGCGAGGGTGGTCGGATTCGGGGAGCTGGACCTCGGGCGACGGTTCCGGCGTGATCTCGAAGTCGCGCTTGGCCCGATAGGTGGCGAGCGGTTCACCGGCCTTCTTCGCCTTCGCTGCCTTCTGTGCCCGGGTCGACTTCTTGGCCGGCATCGACCCCAGCTTGTCAGCCCGTCAGGGCTTCGACTGCCTCGTCCGCGGTCGAGGGCGCGTCCTCGTCGAGCCACTCCCGCTGGCGGCGGAGCCACCGGCTCGGACCGCGCTGGCCGGGCTGGCCCTGGCGGCGGACGACGAGCACCGGTGCCGACGCCCGGGCGGCCATCGACTCGCGCAGCACGCCGAGTGACTGCTGGTCTTTCACCCACCTGTCGCTGACACCCAGTACCACGAGGTCGGCTTCCTTGGCCTCCTCCACGAGCTTGCCGGTCACGTCGCCGGCGACGGGTGCGGCGACGGTCCACACGCCCGTGTTCTCGTAGGCCTGGGCGGCCCGCTCGCTCAGTTCGTGCGCCGCGCCTTCGCCGTCGTCCCGCCCGACGAGCTTGATCGTGGCCCGACTGGCCTCGGCCAGACGCAGGGCCAGGTCCAGGGCGCCCTCTTCGTGGAAGCCGCCGCCGAACGGCACCGCGATCTCGGCGCCCGCCTTGAGACCGACGCCCTGACGGGCCGGATCGATGAGCACGGCGACATCGCTGTCGGCCTCGCGCAGGATGTGCCCGACGGTGCCGCCGAGGAGGCGCCGGGCGAACGGGGCCTGGCGCCAGAACATCAGGACCAGATTGGGCTGGCGCTCACTGGCCACGCGCACGACGGTCTCGCCCGGCGACCCGGGGATGGCGAGCGGGATCGCCGTCGCGCCCGCGCCCTCCACCATCTGGACGAGCGGGCGAATGCCTTCCATGGCCTTGGCGACGCTCGACTCGGTGCCGAGGTGGCCCGAGCGGTAGGCCGACCCGGGCAAGCGGACAGGCCGGAGCAGGATCAGCTCGGCGTCCTCCTCGCGGTCGCGGGCCAGGCGCAGGGCCATGTGCACCAGCTGGTGCCCCTCGGCCGCGCTCGCGATGGGGATGAGCACGCGCCACTTGCGCGGGCCTTCTTCTTCGTCCTCGCCCGACTCCTCGGCGACCATGCGTTCCAGCTCGTGGCGGGGATACACCAGCGACAGCAGCGGCGTCGTCATGAAGGTCGTGAGCACCGCCATGATGACGAGCATGGCGAACAGCGTCGGAGGGATGACGCCGAGGTCGAGCCCGATGTTGAGGATGATGAGCTCGGTCAGGCCGCGGGTGTTCATCAGGATCCCGACGGCCAGCGACTCACGCCACTCCAGGCCCACCGCCTTCGCGGCGGCCGTCGACCCACCCCATTTGCCGAGCACGGCGATGAAGAGGATCAAGCCGCAGAACAGCCACAGCTTGGGGTCGCCGCCGATCAGGCCGATCTGCGTCCGCAGGCCGGTGTAGGCGAAGAACAGCGGCAGCAGGAAGACGGCGACGAAGTCCTCGAGCTTGCCCACGAGCTCACGGATGAACTCAGAGCGCTGGGGCATCACGGCGCCGAACAGGAAAGCGCCGAAGATGGCGTGGATGCCGATGCGGTCGGTGGCGATGGCGCTCAGCAGCACGCCGCCGAACACCACGGCCAGCACCGCCCCGCTCAGCTGTCCGTGCTCCTCGTGGTACGTCGCCAGCCGCGCCATCAGCGGCCGCACCACGAAGATCATGAAGGCGATGAAGAGGATCGAGAGACCGATCGTCAGAAGCGCCGCCGACATGCCCGAGGCGCGTGCCACCGTGACAACGACAGCGAGGATGCACCAGGCGGTGACGTCGTCCACCGCCGCGCACGTGAGCGTCACCGCGCCGAGTCGTGTCTTGTAGAGGCCGCGCTCGGTGAGGATGCGCGCCAGCACCGGGAAGGCGGTGATGCTCATCGAAGCCCCGAGGAACAGCGCAAAAGGCGTGAACTTGCCGCTCGACGAACCCAGCTGGCTGAACAGGACCAGCGCCGATCCGATGCCGAGAAGGAACGGGAAGACGATGCTGACGTGGCTGACCAGTGCGGCCGCATGTCCGCGCCCGCGTATGAGGCGCATGTCGAGCTCGAGGCCGATGAGGAACATGAAGAAGATCAGGCCGACGTTCGCGAGCATGTCGAGGAACGGCAGCACCTTCGGCGAGAACAGATACGACGTCGCCTGCGGCCATGCGGCGCCGAGCACCGACGGTCCGAGCAGGATGCCGGCCGCGATCTCCCCGACGACCTGCGGCTGGTTGATGCGCTTGAACAGCGCGCCGACGGCGCGGGAAACGACGATCACGACGAGTGCGGCCAGCAGCAGCCGCCAGAAGATCTGCTCGCTCGCCTGGGTCGACCCGATGGCGCCCTTCTCGGCCTTCGGCGCGTGGATATGGCGCCCGGCCGTGATCACGAGTTCGATCAGCACGAGGGCCACAGCGAGCAGGCCGCCGTAAAGCAGCGCCACCTTTCCGCGGCTGGTGCTACCGAACCCCTCGCCAGCGCGGTGCTCCGTGCCCGGCTGGGCATCCCCGGTCATGCCGGGACCCTTACCCCCGGGTTGCGCGAATCGAACCCCTTATGCGCCCTTGTGAAGGAGATACCGGAGGGCGCCCTCGAGCTCGGGGTGACGGAACTGGTAACCGTTCGTCTGCAGCTTGGCCGGCGCCACGCGTTGACCGCCGAGAAACATCTCGTCGACGGCCTCGCTCCCGAACATCGCCTTGAGCGCGAACGTCGGCGTCGGCAGGAGCGTCGGACGCCGCAGGACGCGGTTCAGGGTGCGCGTGAACTGCTCGTTGGTTACAGGGTTCGGCGCCGTGAGGTTCAGCGGTCCCCGGACCCCGTCGTTGTCGAGGGCGTAGAGAATGGCGCCGACCTCGTCGTCGATGGTGATCCAGCTCCACCACTGCCGGCCGTTGCCGATGCGGCCGCCGAGCCCGAGCTTGAACGGAAGCAACGCCTGCTTGAGGGCGCCGCCGTCGGGACTCAACACCAGCCCCGTCCGCAGGTGGGCCACGCGGACGCCGGCGTCCTCGGCGGCCTTGGTAACCGCCTCCCACTGCACGCAGACCTCGGCCAGGAAGCCCGTGCCCGATTGCGAGTCCTCGGTGAGCACCTCGTCGCCGCGTAGGCCGTAGTAGCCCATGGCGGACGCCGACGCCATGACCTTGGGCTTGTCGGTCAGGCCGGCGAGGGTCGTCGAGAGCAGCGTCGTGCCCTTCACCCGACTGTCGAGCACGGCGCGCTTGTGTTCGTCGGTCCAGCGGTGATCTCCGATGCCAACACCGGCGAGGTGGACGACGGCGTCCTGACCCTCGAGGGCGCCGGTGTCGATCTGGCCACCTTCGGGATCCCAGCGCGCTTCGCCGGTGCCCGGCTGTCGCCGCACGAGTGTCGTGACGTCGTCGCTTCGCGCTCGCAGCGCGGCGACCAGTGCCGTCCCGATGAGTCCGCTGGAGCCGGTGACCACGACCTTCACGGTCGTGACCCTACGCGGGTTCTATGCGGTGGTGACCTGCCGGGACCGCTCGATGACCTGGTCGATCATCCCGTAGTCCTTGGCTTC
>JAFASB010000537.1 GCA_019244985.1 Acidimicrobiia bacterium
GAAAGCTCGGGCCCGTCGCGGGGAGTCGCTCGTCACCCGCCTCGAGCGCGTCGGCGGCCTGGCCGACGAGCACATTCGCGAGCACGTGCGGGAGGTGCGAGACGGCCGCCAGGATCGAGTCGTGCGTCTCCGCGTCGATCGCAGTCGGACGGGCGCCGAGATCGTGCAGCAGGCGGTAGAGCCGCTCGTAGAGAACGCCCGAGCTGGAGGCGGTCGGCGTGAGGTACCAGGTGGCCCGCTCGAACAAATCGGCACGCGCGTGCTCGACGCCCGAGGTCTCCGCGCCCGCGAGCGGGTGCCCGCCGATGAAACGCGGATCTTCGTGCGCTCCGACGACCTCGCGCTTGGTCGACCCGACGTCGGTCACGACACATCCGGGCGGGGACGCTTCGAGGGCCGCGCCGACCGTGTTCGCGAGCGCCCCGACTGGGACCGCGACGAAGACGGCATCGGCGTCTCCGCATGCCTCCTCGATGCTCGCCGCCCGGCGCTCGATGACCCCGCGCTCGGCGGCGGTTCGCAGCGAATCCTCCGAGGCGTCGTAGCCGGTGACGTGCGCGCCCAGACGAGCCCTGGACGCGAGGGCGACCGAGCCGCCGATCAACCCGACGCCCACGATCGCGAGCCGGGGGCGCTGCTCCGCGCCCCCTTGCGGGCCGCGTCGGTCGGGCTCGGCGCTCGGGTCCACTCAAACGGCCGACAGAGCCTTGCCCGCCACCGCCGCGGCGGCCTGAACCCGATCGACGTAGTCGGCGAACTCGTCGGCCACCAGCGCCTGCGGACCGTCGCAGATCGCCTCGTGCGGGCGCGGGTGGACCTCGACGATGATCCCGTCCGCCCCGACCGCCGCGGCGGCCAGCGAGAGCGGCACCACGAGGTCACGCCGCCCGGCGGCGTGGCTCGGGTCGACGACCACCGGCAGGTGAGTCAGCTCCTTGAGCACTGGCACCGCCATCAGGTCGAGCGTGAAGCGGTAGGCGGTCTCGAAGGTGCGGATCCCGCGCTCGCACAAGATCACTGAGGGGTTGCCTTCCTTGAGGATGTACTCGGCGGCCATCAGCAGCTCGTCGAGGGTGCTCGACAGGCCCCGCTTGAGCAACGCCGGGCGCCCGCAGCGGCCGACCTCCGAGAGCAGCGAGTAGTTCTGCATGTTGCGCGCCCCGATCTGGATCACATCGGCCACGTCGAGCACCTGGTCGAGGTCGCGGAGATCCATCAGCTCGGTGACGACCGGCAGGCCCGTTTCATCCTTTGCCTCCTGCAGGAGCCGCAGGCCCTCCTGGCCGAGGCCCTGAAAGGCATAGGGGGAAGTGCGCGGCTTGTAGGCGCCGCCGCGAAACAGGGTCGCGCCCGCGTCCTTGACGACTTGGGCGGTCTCGAGCGTCTGCTCGCGAGACTCGACCGTGCAGGGGCCGGCGATCATCGCGAAGTTGTTGCCGCCGATCTTTCGCCCGCCGATGTCGAGCACGCTTCGCTCGCCGTGCTTGAACTGGGTCGAGGCGAGCTTGTAGGGCTTGAGGATCGGAACCACCCGGTCGACCCCGGGTGATCCCTCGAGCTCGAGCCGCTGGACGTGCTCGCGGTCGCCGATCGCGCCGATCACGGTCACCTCCTCGCCCCGGCTGAGGTGGGTCCGCGCGCCGACCGACTCGACGCGTTCGATCACGGCGCGAATCTGCTCCTCGGTGGCCGTCGGTTTCATCACGATCATCATCTGCTGGTCCTTTCTACGCTCGGAAACTGTAGGGAAGGCGTCGTGCCCTGCCACCCACGGTCGTGGGGGCGTGTGATGCGGCGCTCGACCATCGAGGGGGTCGTGGTTCCTCGGAGGTCTCCGCGGGCTGGTCGCTCCGCGGGGGCCGAGCGCCTAGCTAAATCGCCAGGCGTAGAAGCGCGCGTAGAAGCAGCCGCTCGAGGCGGTGCAAGTGCTGGGGGCGGGGCTGTGCGTGCCGTCGCTCATACGCGCTGCGCGGTTTGTAGCAGGAAGGCCCGCGGATGCCAAGCGCTACAGGGCGTGGGCGAGCGCATGCACGAAGCGCTCGTTCTCATCCGGCGTGCCGACGGTCACTCGCAGCGCCCCCGGCCGGCCGAGCGACGCCCCCGCCCGCACGAGCACGCCGTGCTGCTTGAGCGACTCGACGATCGCTGCCTCCGCCTCGGCCGGCTCGTCCGCGTCGGGCAGCCGGATCCAGACGAAGTTCGCCTCCGAGTCGGCGAGCCACAGGCCAAGGCCCCTGACGCCGTCCTCGAGCCCCAGCCGAGCGGCGATCGTGCGCGTGACCCGGTCCTCGACCGCGTCCTGGTGCTTGAGGGCCTCTGTGGCCGCCGCCTGGGCGGCGCTCGTCAGATAAAACGGCTGGCGCACCTGATCGACGGCGGTGCCGAACTCGGCACTGCCGCACAGGGCGTAGCCAACGCGTAGACCGGCCAGCCCGTACACCTTGGAGAAGGTGCGCAAGACGACGAGGTTCGGCCACCGGTTGAGCAGCTCGACGGAGGCGAACGGGTCTCCCAGCGTGAGCGCGAATTCGCAGTAGGCCTCGTCGAGGATCACGCACACGTGTCGAGGGACCTTCTGCAGGAACGCCTCGACCTCGTCGAGCGGGAGCGCGGTCGAGGTCGGGTTGTTGGGGTTGCAGACCAGCACCAGCCGCGTGGCGACTGTCACCTCGGTGGCCATCGCGTCGAGGTCGTGCCGGTCGCTCTCATCGAGCGGCACCTCGACCGCGCGGGCGCCCGCGGCGGGCGCCAGGTGGGGATATTCGCTGAACGAGGGCCACGCGTAGACGACCTCGGCACCCGGCTCGAGCAGTGCGCGGCCGGCGGCGAGCAGGATGTCGCACGAGCCGTGCCCCAAGGCGATGCGGCTCGATGGGAGGTCGTAGCGGGCGGACAGGGCCTTGCGAAGAGTGCTGTATGACGGATCCGGATAGCGGTTCGCTTTGGCGGCGGCGGTGTGTGCGGCCTCGACCACCTGCGGCAGCGGGCCGAACGGCGACTCGTTCGAGGCGAGCATCGCGACGTCCGATCCGAGGTCGTAGCCCGACGCCACCGGATAGCTCGGGATGCGCTGGATGTGTCGGGCGAACTCGATCGCCATGGGACCGAATGTTATTTGGCACCCGATTCGGCCTCTTGGACGAACGATGGCGCTAAGTGCGCGTTTTCCCTGCGATCAGCGCCATAGTTCGGCGCGTCTACTGCGCGGACTGCAGATCCTCGCGCAGCGCTCTCGCCTCGCCGAGGTACGCGTGCTGCGGCTCGTGGCCCTC
>JAFASB010000007.1 GCA_019244985.1 Acidimicrobiia bacterium
GATCATCCTGTTCAGCGCCTACCTCGATCCGGACATAGTGGATCGAGCTGCGCAACTCGGCGTCCGGGCGTGCATGTCAAAGCGAGAGATATCGCGAGTTCCCGAGGCCCTCTGGAAGTACGCTCCCGGGTCATAGGGCGGCGTCGAAACACAGCGCTCGCCGCGGTCCTCGCGGCGCTTCTCTGCTCGGCCCTTGTACTCGGGGTTGAGTGGGCGTACTGGCGCGATGCAGAAAGCGCCACGGCTCGCTTCCGCCGGGGTACCGAACAGGCGGCCGCCACCATCGGCCGCGGTCTCGGTGCGCCGATCTACCTGGGACGTGTGAACGGGCTCCTCGACGGTGCCGTCGACGCCGACAGCCCCTCGCTCGCGCGTCTCGCCGGCTCACTGCCGAGCAACGGCGTCGTCGGGACGCTCGCACTGGCCAAGGTCGACGGCACGAGGGTCGTCGTCACCTCGACCGTGCCTGCCGGCTCGCCGGTCCTACCGAGCGGCGCCGACCTGGCGGCGGTGCCCGCCGACCGCGCCGCATTCGATCTGGCGCGCGACGACGGGATGGCCACTGTCACTGACGCGCAGCGCGTGGGTCCGGCGGGGGAGATGTCGGCGCTCGTCGTTTACCCGGAGTACGGCTCGCCGGCCATCCCGGCGACCACCGAAGACCGCCGCGTGCAGGTGCGGGGATATCTCGTCGGCGTCGTCACGCCGAAGCCCGTCGTCGAGATTTCATTGACGGGCGAGGCGCTCAAGGCCACCGCGGTCTCCATCACCGACGGGACGGACGTGCTCTACGCGTCGCCCACCGCAGCCGCGTCGCGGGCGCGCCGTTCACTCGTCCAACGCTCGGTTCCACTCGCCAACCGCACGTGGATCGTCACCGCATGGGCCGCTCCGGGCGCCGTCCCCAGCCATCCGCCGTGGTGGGCGATCGCGCTCGGCCTCCTCGCCTTGTTGGCGAGCGCGGCCGCGCTCGCGGCTCTCCTGCGCGCCGCCAGCGTCGAGGCCCGCGCCCGGGAGGCGGAGCGGGCCCAGGAGGTGCGGCTCATCGCCGACGCCGGGCCCCTCCTGCAGCAGAGCCTCGACCTCGGCGAGCTGCTGCCCGATTTCGCCGTGCAGCTGGCCGGCCAGTTCGAGCTCGATCGCCTCGGCGTGGCCGTCGCCAACGACGATGGCGAGCTCGTCGACACGTTCTCGATCGGCCCGGCGCCAGGCGCCAGCCGCGTTGTGCAGCAGATCGGACCCACCACCGCCGAGGTCGAAGCCGGACAGGACTTCGTGATTCCGCTGCAGCGCACGGGGCGCATCGTGGGCGCGCTTCGCGCCCGCTCCCGCCGCCTCCTGGAGCGTCCGCAGCTCGCCTCGCTGCGTGCCGTTTCCGACCTCCTCGCTGCCGCCCTGGGCAACGCCCAGCTGTACCAGCGCGAGCAGGAGACCGTGCGGCGGCTTCGCGATCTCGACCGCATGAAGCTGAGCTTCCTCAGCACGGTGTCCCACGAGCTGCGAACCGCCGTGGCCGCGATCGAGGGCTTCGGGTCGTTGCTCGTAGAGCACTGGCCAACCCTGGGAGACGAGCAGAGGCGCGAGTTCATCGACCGCATCGCCCGCAACGCCGGGTCGCTGAAACGGCTCGTCGACGACCTTCTCGACTTCGCGCGTCTGGAGCGCCACGCGCTGACGGTGTCGCCACGGCTCGTGTCGCTCAGTGAGCTCGTACGCGAGACCGTCGAGCAGTTCGGCAGCCTGCTCGAGCAGCATCGGGTGGCGCTCGACATCAAGCCCGACGTCATCGCCTTCACCGATCCCGATGCCGTCGAACGCATCCTCGGCAACTTCCTGTCCAACGCGGCCAAGTACGCCCCGCCCGACACCGCGATCACTGTCACCGTCGAACCCTCCGGCTCCCGCGCATTGCTGGCGGTGTCCGACCAGGGCCCGGGTATCCCGGCCGAGGAGCGCACCCGTATCTTCACCCGCTTCTACCGGTCCGAGACCGAGGCCACCCACCGCACCCGCGGTGCGGGCATCGGCCTCGCCATCGTCAAAGAGTTCGCCGATCGCCTGAATGCCGCGGTTGCCGTCGATACGGCCGAAGGGGGCGGGGCCCGCTTCGTCGCCCTGTTCCCCACGGAGCCCGGCGTGCTCGTCGACGCCGATGTGGCAGGCCGACCGGTGCCAGACCTGGTGGAATAGAGGCATGGCCACTCGCACTCGCGATCGCTGGCTGGCCGTCGGCGGTGTGCTGCTTGTGCTCGCGCTGGCCGGCCTGATCGTCGGCACGGTGCTGGAGGCCCAGCGCAACGGCCGCAAGGCGCTTGAGCGTCAGCAGCTCTCGCAGGTCAACCAGCTGGCAGGCGAGTTCAACTCGGCCGTGAAGCAGGCCTTCGCCGGCAACACCGCGGTCAACGCGCCGCCGCCCTGGAACCTGGCGCCGAACGACCCTTCCGACCTCCAGCGCCTCCAGCTGCTGCA
>JAFASB010000316.1 GCA_019244985.1 Acidimicrobiia bacterium
GATCGTGCGGCCGACGCGGCGGCGCAGCTCGTGCGCCGCGTAGGTCATCGGGAACACGCCATCAGTGTGACGTAGCGAGGGAGCCCGCGTCATAGCACCGCTGGCCCCGTACCCTGACGCCATGGCGTCGCCGTGGCACATCGCGCACAGCGCAATGCGTGGCAAGGACCACCTCAAGGGCAAGTCGCTCGATCGCCGCGTCCTGCGCCGCGTCTGGGTATTCGCGCGTCCCTACCGGCGATTGATCCTCGGGTTCCTCGCCACCATCGTCGCCGACTCGCTGATCGGCATCGCGCCCCCGCTGATCTTCCGCCGCATCATCAACGACATCCCCCACAAGGACTTCGGCGTCATCGATGTCCTCGCTGCCCTCGCCGTCGGGCTCGCACTGATCGACGCGGGGCTGTCCGTCGTCCAGCGCTGGTGGTCGTCTCGCATCGGCGAGGGACTGATCTTCGACCTCCGTACGTCGCTGTTCGACCATGTGCAGCGCATGCCGCTCGCCTTCTTCACGCGCACCCAGACCGGCGCCCTGATCAGCCGCATGAACAACGACGTGGTCGGCGCCCAGCAGGCACTCACCGGAACGCTCGGCACCGTCGTGTCCAACGTGATGGACGTTGCCTTCACCCTCGCCGCCATGATCGCCCTCGAGTGGCGCCTCACCTTGCTCGCCCTCGTCGTGCTGCCGGCCTTCTTCATTCCCTCCAAGTGGGTCGGCCGCAAGCTTCAGAAGATCACGCTGGAGTCCTTCAACCTCAACGCGGCGATGAACGCCACCATGACGGAGCGCTTCAACGTGTCCGGCGCCCTGTTGGTCAAGCTGTTCGGGAGCCCCCGGCGCGAGACCGACGAGTTCGGCAACAAGGCGGCACGCGTGCGCGACATCGGCGTGAAGAGCGCGCTCTACACACGGACGTTCGTCGTCGCCCTCACCCTGGTCGGGGCCCTCGGCACCGCTCTCGTCTACTGGCTCGGGGCCCGGCTCGCCATCGAGGGCACGATCAGCGTTGGCACCCTCGTCGCCCTGGCCCTGTACGTGCAACGCATCTATAACCCGCTGATCTCGCTCACGTCCGCCCGTGTCGACGTAATGACGGCGTTCGTCTCCTTCGAGCGGGTTTTCGAGGTCCTCGACGCGCCGCGCGCGATCGACGACAGCCCCGACGCGCGGGACCTCGCCGACCCCGGGGGTCGCATCGACTTCGACCACGTTTCGTTCCGGTACCCGGCGGCGTCGGAGGTCTCGATCGCGTCACTCGAGGGCGACGGGCAGAGTCCCCTCCCGGACACACCCTCGGACTGGGTCCTGGAGGACGTGACGTGTTCGATCGAGCCCGGTCGCATGATCGCCCTCGTCGGGCCGACAGGCGCGGGTAAGACCACGCTGTCCACCTTGATTCCCCGGCTCTACGACGCCACCGAGGGGGCCGTCCGCCTCGACGGCCACGACGTGCGCGAGCTGACCCTCGCCAGTGTCCACGGTGCGATCGGGATGGTCACCCAGGACGCCCACCTGTTCCACGACACCGTCGCCAACAACCTGCGCTATGCCCGCCCGGACGCGACCGATGCGGACATCGTCGCCGTCTGCAAGGCGGCGCGCATCCACCATGTCATCGACGCCATGCCCGACGGTTATGCCACCGTCGTCGGCGAACGCGGCTACCGCCTCTCGGGTGGCGAGAAGCAGCGCCTCGCGATCGCGCGCGTCCTGCTGAAGGCGCCGGCCGTCGTCATCCTCGACGAGGCCACCGCCCACCTCGACTCCGAGACCGAGGTCCTCGTGCAGCAGGCGCTGGCCGAAGCGCTTTCGGGACGAACGTCCGTCGTCATCGCCCACCGGCTCTCGACGATCCGGGCCGCCGACGAGATTCTGGTGGTCGACGGCGGACGCATCGTCGAGCGTGGCCCGCACGAGCGCCTGCTCGAGGCCGGCGGGCTCTACGCCGAGCTCTACGAGACGCAGTACGGCGGTTCGCGTCTGACGGTGTCCGAAGAGTTCAGCTGAGCGGAGGCCGGTTGTCGTCCTCGCGGGCCTGCTCGTAGGCCCGCGCCGCCTCCTCCTGCTGGCGCCGACGCTCCTCGCGCTCTTCGTCGTCGACCTCGGGCGCCGGCGTCGCAAGCTCGGCCTGGAGCTCCTCCTGGCCTGTTGCATCGGGCGGAGCCCGATAGAGGTCGTCGGCCGGTTCCCACTGCAGCGGCTCGAGCCGCGGCGGCTCGTCAAGTGCCGGCGGGGTGACGTCGACGGGGACGGGATCCGGCATGACCTGCGGCATGGGCTCCGGTTCCGGCACCGGGACCTGCGGCGCCGGCGGGAAGGCCATCTCCTCGTCTCCGACGGCGGGCGCACCTTGGTCGTCGGGCAGCGCCCAGGCGCTGTCGGCCGGGACGGCGGGCTGGACCGGCTGGAACGCCTGGACCGGCTGGACCTCTTCGTCCTCGATGAACGTGGGCGCCGGCTCCGCGGGTGCGATCGGGCCCGGCGAGGTCCACTCCGACTCGCGCTCCTGGAAGGCGCGCTCCCGTTCCTGCACGTATGCCAGCCACGCGGGGGTGTCCGGCGCAGGCGCCTGCTCGCCGGGAGCAGGAGAGGGCGCGGGCGTCTCGCCGAAGTGCGGGTCGTCGACATGGGCTACGCCGATGGGCTCGGCCGCCGGCTCCTCGACCGGCTCGGGCGAGAACCCGGTGTCGCCGAACAGCGACGGATCCGCGAACGCCGGTTCTGGCATCGAAGCGGCGGGCGCGGCGGTCACGGCCGGCTCGGGCACGGGCGCTGGTGTCCGAGCAGGCGCCGGCGCCGGCTCACGCAACGCATACCAGCCGCCGGTGACAGCGCCTGCGGCAGCACCGATCAACGAGGCGAGCCCGGCGACCGTGGCA
>JAFASB010000336.1 GCA_019244985.1 Acidimicrobiia bacterium
AGGAGGACGTGGCCAACGCCGTCACCCTCTACAGCGCCCTCGTCAACGCCTCCCGCATCTTCGGGCCGGCACTCGCCGGTTTGCTCGTGACCACCGCGGGTTATGGCTGGGCGTTCGCGCTCGACGGCGTCTCCTACATCGCCGTGCTCACCGCCCTGTCGCTGATGCGCCCCGAGGAGCTGCGCCGCATGCCCGTGACGCCGCGAGGCAAGGGCCAGGTTCGGGCCGGCCTTCGTTACGTGCGCAGCCTCCCCGACCTGTGGATCCCGTTCGCCATGCTCGCGGTCGTCGGCACGCTCAGCTACAACTTCAGCGTCGTCTTCCCCCTGTTCGTCGAGCACGCCCTCCATGGCAGCGACGTCAGCTTCACCCTCGTCTACACGGTGTTCAGTTCCGGCGCGCTCGTCGGCGCCTTCGTCGTCGCCGACCGCACCACGGTCGGCGTCGACAACATCGTCCGGGGAGCGGCCGCCTTCGGTGCCACGTCGATGCTCCTCGCCGCCGCGCCGAACGTGATCGCGACCTTCCCGATCGTCTTCGTCGTCGGGTTCAGCAGCATCGTCTTCATGACGGCGACAACGGCGATCGTGCAGCTTCGCGCCGACCAACGGATGCACGGGCGCGTCCTGGCCCTCCAATCCGTGCTGCTCATCGGGACCACGCCCATCGGGGGGCCGATCATGGGTGCGATCGCCGACGCCCTCGGCGCGCGCATCCCGCTCGTCATCGGCGGCGCCGCCGCGCTGGCGGCCGCCCTGTTCGGGCTCCTCGTCGGCCGGCGGGTCCTGCCCCAGGACGCGTGCCCGCCCGAGGCCACCGAGCCTCAGACCGTCGAGGCGGCGGCCGGCTAACGAGCGCTAGGACGACAGCCAGTCGCGCACGGCACGCGCAAAGAGGTCAGCGGCGGCGGGCGGCGCGTGCTCGAGGAACAGGAACGGCTCCGTGGCTTCGAGCTCCATCAGCACGGGCGCCCCATCTTCTCCCGTGACCGTGTCGACGCGGCAGTAGAGAAGCGGTGGCGCGCTCCGGCCGACGCGCATGGCGAAGTCGGCGAGCCGTCCGTCGACCGCCGAGCCGGTCACCAGCTGGTGCGACGACGCCGAAAGATCGTCCAGCGGTGCGCGGACCGTCGCCAGCACCGCATCCTTGGCGATGGCGTGGCTCACCTTCCCGCCGAAGACATACGTGCCGCGCTCGCCGACGTCGTCGACCGACACCACGTACGGCTGGATCATGGCCGCCGCGCCACCGGCGTTGATGGCCTGGACGTGCGCGCCGATGTCGTCGCCCCGTGAGTACCGGGCCGACATCCGGGCGCCCGCCGAGACCGACGGCTTCACGACGAAGTGGTCCCAGGGCACGGCCGGTGGATCGTCGCCGGGCTCGACCCAGACGGTGGGCACGGTCGGGATGCCGGCCGCCTGCAGGTCGCGGAGATATCGCTTGTCCGTGTTCCACCTGAGCACGTCGAGCGAGTTGGCCAGCCGGGTCACCGCGGTGACCTCGGTCGCCCAGGCGAGAAAGCCGTCGCGGTCGAAGATGTAGTCCCACGAGTTGCGCACGACCACGCCGTCGAATCGCGCCCAGTCCCGACCGCTCCCCCAGCCGACAACGTCGACGTCGATGCCCAACCGTCCAAAGGCGGCGAGCAGCGGCGGTCCGTCGTTGTGAAGGTCGGTCGCTCCTCGGTTGACGACCAGGGCGACCCGCGCCACTTAGCGGATCGTGCCGACGCCCGGGATCAACGGCAGGTCCAAGGCGGTGACCCACCCGGGCGGCAGGTCATTGACGTAGGGCACAGCGTTGAGAGCGCGCAGCCCGGTGGCGAGACAGCCGGCGGCAGCCGCGTCCCGCCCGCTCCCGTCGGTGAAGCGGAAGGCGGTCTCCTGGGTGATCGACGGCGTGCCCTCGATCTCGATCCGGTACACGTCGTCCTCGGTACCGCGCGCCCAATCGGGCGCCGAGTGGGTCCCCACCCGGTTGATATGCTCGAGCTGGATCCGGGTCTCACCCTTGTACACGCCATTGATCGTGAAGTTGATCGCCGCCACCTCGCCCGGGTTGATCACTCCCTTGGCGGTCTTGACCTCCTCGTCGGTGACCCACTTGTGCCACGTGGTCGTGATCTCGTCCAGCTCGATGCCAACCGCGTCGGCGATCATCGGCACCGTCGCGCCCCACGCCATCACCAGCATGTCGGTGTGTTCGAGCAACGGCGTGAACTGCGGTGGACGGCCGATGCCCATCTCGTCCTCGTAGTCACCTTCGTAGTTGGTGTAGTCGAGGAGCTCGAGAGCCTTGACCCGGCGCACCTCGGAGCACAGCCCCATGAGCGTCATCGGGAACAGGTCGTTGGCGAACCCCGGGTCGATGCCTGTCGTGAAGCACGACGACCCGCCCTCTTCGCACGCCTGGCTGATGGGCTCGATCCACATTGGCGGGTTGAGCGACATCGCCGGCCATACCCAAGGCGTCATGGCCGTCGAGCACACGTCGATGCCGGCGCGCAGAAAGGCGCTCATGTCACGGATGTTGTCTGCGGCCTTTGCGGCGGTCGGCCCGTAGTGCACGAGGGCGTCGGGCCCCACGGCGATCAGCTCGTCGATGTCGTCGGTCGCCGGCAGCCCGACCGGATCGATCCCGCAGAGCTCGCCGACATCCCTGCCCGCCTTCTCCTTGCTGCTGACCCCCACGCCGACGAGCTCGAAGGCCGGGTGGCGGAGGATCTCGGGGATCACCATGCGGCCGACGAAGCCGGTGCCCCAAACGACTACACGTTTCATCAGTGCATCATCTCGCCGGCGTTCACCATCAGGTGCTGGCCGGTGACGGCCTTGGCCAGGTCCGACGCGAAGAAGGCGGCGACATCGGCGACCTCGCCGTCCTCGGTCATCCGCCGCAGTGGGAACTTGCCGACGACATCGTGCACCACTTCGTCGACCGAGAGGCCTTTGTGCTGGGCCTTGCCCTCGAAGAACGCCTGCACCTGCGGCCCCCACATCCATGACGGGACGACCATGTTGCAGCGGATGTTGTCGGCGCCAAGCTCGTCGGCGAGGTAGTACATCGCACTCAGCAGCGCGCCCTTCGACGCAGCGTACCCGGCCTGCGGGAGGTTCGGCTTGAACGTCGCCTGCGACCCAATGAGGACGACGGAGCCTCCACCGCCCAGCTTCATGGCGTCCGCAACGGGGCGAAGGAGCGTCAGGGCGCCGAGGACGTTGGTCTCGAAGGCCTTTCGCCAGTCATCGAAGTTGCTGTCCCGCAGCCCGCCGAACACGTACTCGAAGGCGGCGACCTGGATCAGGGCGTCGACCGAGCCGAAGCGCTCCATGGCGGTGACGACGAGAGCATCGCAGGCCTCGGCGTCACAGATGTCGGTCGGCTTGGCGGCCACACGCGTGCCGTCGGGATCGAGCTCGGCAGCGACCTGCTCGAGCGCCTCGGCGGTGCGGGCGGCGACGACGACGTTCGCCCCCTGGCGTAGGGCGGACGCCGCGCACTCCCTACCCAGTCCGGCGCCGACGCCGGTGACGATCACGGTCTTGCCATCGAGCAGCATCGGCGCATCCCTTCGTGGCGAAGTAGAACAGGTTCTACCTTAGGCGGCGGCCGCCGCGCTCGCTCGGGTCAGCCGACGGGGCCCGCCGCCAGCGTCACGGCCGCAGAGTGGGCGTCACCCGCCTGGTCGATCCAGCCGATCGTCACCCGGTCACCGGGGTGGTGCTGCTGCATAGCGGCGCTGAGGTCGGTCGGCGAGGAGATCCGCAGGGTGCCCAACGACGTGATCACGTCTCCCGCACCGAGGCCCGCTCGCTCCGCGGTCGTCCCCGACAGCACGCCTGCTACGTCGGCCCCCGAGGAGTCGGACCCGAACCGGGACTGCGAAGGTTGGATCTCGACGCCGAGGAACGCGCTCGGCCCGATGTGCACCGTCGACGACGCGTGCCCGGCCACGATCTGGCGGGCGATCGTCATGGCCTTGTTGATCGGAACTGCGAACCCGCCGGCGTTGGCGTTGCGGAACGTGAAGCGGGCCGAGCCTGCCGTGTCGACGCCGATGACGCGTCCTGCGCTGTCGACCAGCGGACCGCCGGAGTCGCCGGCGAGCAGACGGGCGCTCGTCTGGATCAAACCCGTGAGCTGCTCGGCGCTGCCGTCCTCGTTGGCCGCGGCGATCGAACGGTTGAGGGCGGTCACCGCGCCGGGCGCCTCGCTGGGCGGCCCGCCCACGCCCCCGGCGTTGCCGACGGCAAGGACGCTCTCGCCGACCGAGAGCTTCGACGAGTCGCCGAGGTCGGCGGTCTTCAGACCGGACGCGCTCTTGAGCTGCACGACGGCGACGTCGTCGGTGGCGTCGTAGCCGACGACAGACCCCGTGTAGGTGTGGCCGTTGCCGACGTCGGTCACCGAGATCGCCGTGGCCCCTTGGACGACGTGGTGGTTGGTGAGGATCTCACCGGTCGGCGTCAGCACGATGCCCGTGCCTGCCGCCTGACCGTGCTGATACCCAAGGGCTGTGACGATGTCGACGACCGCGGCGTCGACCGCCGATCCGCCGGCGACCGGGGCAACGGTTGGCGTCGCCGGCGGCCGCGCCAAGCCCGCGTTACGGCGGGCGACGCCGTAGAGACCCACGACGGCGATGGACCCCACGATCAGGATCACGGCGACGATGGCGGCCGTCCCCCCGCCGTGACGCGGCGGGCCCGGACTCTGGTCGGGCGGCGGCGCCCAACCCGCCGGCGGCCACCCGCCTGCACCCTCGGAGCCCTGCTCGACGTTGGTCGGCGCCCAGGTCATCCGCCCGTCTTACCCGTGGAAGCTGAGAACTCTCTTGGAGAAGTGTGTGGCCCGGCGCCGAAGGCAGCGCGAGGCTTCCCTACGGGCTATTTCCAGCCTTCTGAGACGAGAGCCTCAGTATCCGGGCGTTCCGCCTCCGCTGCTTCCGGCGCTCGTCGTCGCCGAGGTCGCGGCGGCCCCCCCGCCGCTCACCGGGTTGCCGTTCGCCATGAGCGCGTACCACGTCCCTCCGAAGCTATGGATCCCCTGGCCTTTGCCTTGGCCCGGGCCGCTGTCGCCCGAGAACTCGTAGAGGAGCCAGCCGTTGTAGGTCGGATATGTCTCGCCGTCAGCGAGCTTCTTTGTCCCGAGCAGCGATGCGTCGATAGCGGTCCCTGCCTTCGCGCTGGTCACCCCGTCGGGGAGGGGGAGGTCAGGCCATGCCTTCGTGCACCCGCTCGCGTCGTCACACGTGCCGTTCGTGTGGTCCCCTGTGGTCAAGATATAGACCGTGCGACCGGCGCCGTCCACGACCACGGTTCCGAGGCCGGCAACGCTCGTGGTGCTGAACGTCGTCGACGGCGCCACGGTCGTCGGCGCCGCGCTCGTCCCGGTTGTCGGGGTTGTCGTGCCCGATGTCGTCGACTTGCTGCCCGACGAGCCACAGGCGGCGAGCACGACCGCAGCGCCAAGGGCAAGCGCAAGGGCTGCGGGCCACAGGCGCCGATCTGACGAACGCTGAAACTGCTTCACGGTGGATTCCTCTCTGACAAGCATCATTCTCGACCTACGTCTCGCCTATCCCGTGAACGAGACGTTCCCCGAAACGGCGGCCGCCGGAGGCGGCGGATTGGCGGCGGACGACGCCACGGTCGTGGGGGCCGAGGCCGTCGCTGTCGTTGTCGTTGTCGACGCACTAACCGCGGACTGGACGGTGACCGTGCCATGCATGACGGCGTAGCCGTGGATCTGGCAGTAGTAGTTGTAGGCACCGGCTCCGTTGAACGCGTGGCTGAACGTGGCGCCGTTGCTCGCCGCCACGTTTCCGCTGGTGAAGCTGGCGTCGGTACCCGAGCCGGCGTCGGTGCCGTTGCAGGCCGCCGGGGTGCAGCGGGTGACCGTGTGGGGTGCGGTGCTCTGATTGGTCCAGGTCACCGTGGCGCCGTTCGCCACCGTGGACTGAGCGGGGACGAAGCAGAAGGTCGTGCCCCCCGCGCAGCCCGAGCCGGAGATCGACACGGCCGTATCCGCCTGGGCCGGCGCCACAAGAGCGCCGGAGACGACCAGCGCGATCAGCACGCCCACAATCACGCCGATAACACCCCAGGCTCGGCCACGTCGCTGCACCGGCCACCTCCTCAATCGTCCGGTGTCGCACCCTCTCGTCACCCTTACGCGCCAGCGGTCGCTCGCGGATGACCGCGAACCCCTGGCCAGGTGCCGGGGCTCCGCGACCTCCCTGTCCACGATGCGTTTGTGGTCGTGCGGCGGCGAGTAGCCTCTCCAGCTATGCCCACCGCCCGGCGAGGAGCGAGGTCGAAATCTTCGAGGAAAGCGACGAGCGCTCCGGCAAAGGCCGAAGCGTCGCTCGAGGTTCCTGCGGTAGACGCCTCGGCCCTCCACGCACCGGTTCGCCTCACGCTCAGCGTGCCTGCGTCCACCCTCGTGGCGGCCGGGGCGCTGCTCGTGCTTGTACTCCTCGCACTTGCGACAGACACCAGCTGGCTCTTTGCCGCTCCGGCCATTGGCGTGAGCTTCGCCGCTGGTCTCGCCGTGGGACGCACGGCTGGACGTCGCTAGCACTGCGCGTCCCACAGCCGGCTCTCCTGCGGAAGCCGAACCAATCGACTTCCTCACTCGCAGGGCGCGCGATCCGCCCCCGTCGTGACCCGAACTCCCCGGGTGACCCACCCCGATTCTCCGTATGGGCGGGGTACAGCTAGCCGTTAGGCAGCAGCGACTTCGGTCAGGATTCGGTCAGGATCTCCTGGGCCGCCGCCAACTTGTCGTTGACGTTCCGAACGGCGTCGTCGCCGTGCGACTTCACGTGGTCGAGGAACTCGGCACGCGTGTTGAAGCCCTTGTCGTCGCACTCGGGGCACGAATAGGTGACTCGCATCAGGTGATGCCCTGGTGAATCGGCGCGGTCTGGGTGGCGTTGGCCGCCGCAACCGAACCGTCCGACGCCACGTTCAGCGCGACTGCCGCGTTCACGGGCGCCGCCAGGTTGGCGTTGATGAGCGACATCGCCTCGCGATCGGGCAGCTCCTCGCCGCCTTCGGCCGCCAGCTCTTCGTCGGTGAGACCTTCGTTTTCACTCATGACGCGAGTGTTCCCGACGGTCCGAGTGGTGAAACTCGGACAATGACCGAACCTCGACCGCTGCGCGATTACCTCCAGATCCGTACTGCGACTCCGTCGAACTTCTCTCCCGATGGCTCGAAGCTGCTCGTGCAGTCGAACCTGCCGGGCACAGCACAGCTCTACGTCATGGACACCTCGGGCGGGGAGCTCCGGCAGCTGACCGACTTCGACGAGCCTGTAGGGGGCGCCTACCTGCCGACGAGAGACGAGCTCGTGCTCGCCACCGACGCCGGGGGCAACGAGCGCACCCAGCTGTGGCTCATGGCCGACGACGGCTCCAACCTGCGCCCGCTCGTCCAGGACCCCGACCACATCCACCGCCTGGGCGGCGTGACCAGGGACGGCACCCTGCTCGCCTACGCGTCCAATGCCCGTAACGGCACCGACTTCGACGTCTACGTGATCGGGCTCGACGGCAGTGAGCCGCGCCGCGTGTTCGACAGGGGAGGCTGGTGCAAGGCCGTTGGGTTCTCGCCCGATGGCAGGTGGCTCGCCGTCTGACCGAGCGCAGTGGCGATAACGACCTGTACCTCCTCGACGTTGGCACGGGCGATGTCGTCCACGTCTCCCCCCACGACGACGAGGCGTCCTACGGCTCGCCGTCCTGGCTCCCCGACTCCTCGGCCTTCTTCTTCAGCACCGACCAGGGGCGAGACATGGCGGCGGT
>JAFASB010000355.1 GCA_019244985.1 Acidimicrobiia bacterium
GCGCTCGACCGCGCCAGCGGTCCGGCAGCTGACGGGCGCCGATCACCGCCAGGACAAGCAACGCAGCGCCCAACACGGCACCGCCGGCACCGTTGGCGCCGACCTGGCTCGGCGGACGCCAGAAGCCTCCACCGGCGAGCACCCGAAGCACGCCGAGGGGGACAGACGCGCGGGTCGCGAAGTGACGCGGGTTGGCCAGCGGTCCCGTCGGTCCCAACGTGAAGATGCCGGGGTTCACCCACGGCAACTGGGCCACGACGAAGACGATGACGACCGTCGCCAGCCGTCGGCCCCGGTCGGTGGCCAGCCCGCACAGCAGGAGCACGCCGGCGAACATCCCGCCCGTGATGCCTGTGGCTCCGATGGCGACCGACCACAGCCACGTTCGCCGGACGTCGTCACCCGGCCGCACCAATACGGGCAGCGCCCAGGGCAGAACGGCAAGGGCGGCGGCGACACTCCAATGGCCGACGGCGACGCGCGTGAGCATGAACGGACTGGCGGCGTAGAGGACCCCGGCACCCAGGCGCGCTGCCGTGGGTGCGTCCGGCAACAATCGCCAGGCGCCCGCGAATGCGAGCGCGATTGCCACGCCGAGCAGCGCCTTGCCGGCGACTGCGCCGCCCAGGAGCGTTGACGCCCACGCGAGCGCGGCGCCGAGAGGCACGCGCCGGGACAGCTCGGGCCCGAGTGCCCACATGCCGCGCGGAACCGGAATCGTCGGCGTCAGCACCAGGTCGAGGTTGAGCAACGAGCCCGGCGCCAGTGCGGGGCCGAGCACGAGCAGCGCGAGGACGGCGCCGGCAAGCCATGGCAGGGCCCGCCAGCGCGCCGATTCCCCCATCCGTCGAGAGAACCCGCCGCCTGTGCCCTCGTCAAGCAAATGAGTGCCAACCAGACGGGTCAGCCCGATCGGGCCGTATCACTATTTAGTCCTTTCTCACGCAACGAAATCTGGTCACCATGTTGTGTAATCGAGCAAAGCGACGTTCGGATGCAAGCCAATACATCGACCTCTGATTCCCGGTATTTCGCCAATTATGACGTTTGTGTAGGCAAAGGTTCTGTTCCGGAAGTTCGCACTACCCAGGCAGGAGGGCCGTGCCGCCAGATGCGCTGAGCGTTGTGGTTCCCGCCTACAACGAGGCGCGTCGGCTGGAGACCTCCCTGCCGCTGCTTGCCGAGATCGCCGCCGAGGCCGGCGCCGAACTGATCGTCGTCGACGACGGCAGCGACGACGGCACCGCCGAAGTGGCGGCGACCTGCTTGGCCGGACTGCCGGGAGCGAAGATCGTCCGTCTGGCCCTCAACAGCGGGAAGGGCGCTGCGGTCCGTGCGGGCGTCGCCCACGCACGCGGCGGCTCGATCGTTTTCATGGACGCCGACCTGGCCACCGATCTCGGCGATTTGCCGGCCTTGCTCGAGGCGTTGGAGACGTCAGACGTCGCCATCGGCTCGCGGGTGATGCCAGGGGCAACCGTCGACGGCGCCACCTCGACCCGCGCCCGCATGGGGCGGACGTTCAACCGCATGGCTCGCGTCGTCACCGGCCTCGACCTGCGAGACACACAGTGCGGCTTCAAGGCCTTCCGGGCGCCGGTAGCCCAGCTGCTGTTCCACCTCGGCGTCGTCGACGGCTTCGCGTTCGACGTAGAGATCCTCGCCCTCGCCCGGCGTATGGGCTACAGGGTGACGGAGGTTCCCGTGCACTGGCACGCCGTCGAGGGCAGCCGCGTCGACGTGATGCGCGATCCGGCCCGCATGTTGCGCGACGTCTTGCTGACTGAACTTCGATGGCGGCGCACCAGGATCCTTGCGGCACTCCCCGACATCGACCTCACCGCCGTGTCGGCATCGACGCTGCTCGACCCAGACGGTGACGAGATCCGTCAGGCGCTGACTGCGTAGCGAGGCCTTGCCTTGTCCAAGCGAAGCGAGCTCCTGCGCCTGTTCCTGGCCGAGCAACGCGACCCTGAGCCGTTCTACCGGCGCCTGGCTGCCGACGCCGTTGACCGTCTGCCGTTCTCGGTCGCCGGGGCGCGCATGCTCGACCTGGGCTGCGGGCCCGGTCACTACACCCGGGCGCTTCGCGACGCGGGTGCAATCGTGCTTCCCGTCGACCTGGATCGCGCCGAGTTCTCACTGCCGGGCGGTCCACCGGGCGGCGAGGTCGTCGGCGACGGGACGGCGTTGCCGGTGGCGAACGGCGCGCTCGACGGCGTCCTTTGCTCGAACATGCTCGAGCACACACCCGATCCCAGCGCTGTCATCGGCGAACTCGAGCGGGTCGTGCGCCCGGGCGGGTGGATCTGGCTGAGCTGGACGAACTGGTACTCGCCGTGGGGTGGCCACGACATCAGCCCGTGGCACTACCTCGGCCCCCGTCTCGGCTTGGCCGCCTACGAGCGAATCCGTCACCGTCAGCCGAAGAACGAGCCCGGCGTTTCCCTGTTCCCGGTGCACGTCGGTAAGACACTGCACGACCTGCGCAGTCGCCCCGGCGTGCGGATCGTCGACGCCGTTCCCCGCTACTACCCATCGCAGCGCTGGATCCTGCACGTGCCGGCGCTGCGCGAGATCGCGACGTGGAACTGCCTCGTCGTGCTGGAGAGGACGGCAGCCTGATGCGGGTCCTTTTCCTCGCGTGGCGCGACCTCGCCCACCCGCAGGCGGGCGGTTCGGAGGTGCTGGTCGATCGCCTCGCGCTCGGCCTGATCGCCCGAGGCCACGAGGCGGCGGTGCTGTGTGGCGGTCCCGTTTCACCTCGGCCGTATCCGGTCGTCGACGCCGGCGGCACCTACAGCCAGTACCTGCGCGCGCCGTTCGCGTACCGGCGCCACTTCTCCGACGTGGACCTGGTGGTCGACGTGGAGAACGGCATCCCCTTCTTCTCGCCGTTGTGGCGACGCAAGCCGGTGCTCTGCCTCGTCCACCACGTGCACGAGGATCAGTGGGCGACGCGGTTCTCCGCGCCGGTCGCCCGCCTGGGCCGCGCCCTCGAAGGCCGCGCCATGCCGGCCGTGTACGGGCGGTCGCTCTTCCTTGTCGTCTCGCAATCGACGCGGCGGTCGCTCCGCGATCTCGGCGTGCCTGACGAGCGCATCCGCCTGATCACCGAAGGCGTCGACGTTGGGGCGACTGCCCTCGGCGCAGCCCCCTCGGACCTGCCCTTGTTCGTCGTGCTCGGCCGGCTCGTGCCCCACAAGCGCGTCGATCTGCTCCTGCGCGCCTGGCGCGTCGTGCACCGGCGCGTCGGCGGCGAGCTGGTCGTCATCGGCGACGGCCCCGAGCGCGAACGCCTCCAGGCCGTCGCGGGCCCGGGCGTGACCTTCACCGGTCACGTCACCGATGACGAGAAGTGGGAGCTGCTCCGGCGGGCATGGCTGCTCGTGCACGGCGCCCACCACGAGGGCTGGGGGATCGCCGTGGTCGAAGCGGCGGCGTGCGGCACACCGGCGCTGGCCTTCGACGTTGCCGGCGTACGCGATGCCGTCATCGACGGCGAGACGGGCGTCCTCGTCGATTACGAGGCGGAGCTCACCGCGGCCTGGGTCCAGCTGGCCGCCGATGATCGGACGCGCCGGCGCCTCGGAGACGCGGCGCGTGAGCGCGCCGCGGCCCTCAGCTGGGACGCGACCGTGACCCAGTTTGTGGCCATTGCCGAAGAGGCGGTCGGAAGGGAACGCGCCGCGGCATGAGTCTGCTGACAGCAGAACGGGAGTCCGACGAGCCGCGCCAGGAGCCGGCGCCGCATGGTCTTACCCCGCCGATGCCGATCGAGCGTGCCGGCGGCCTCATGGTCTCGGCGATCGTCGTCGTGTACTGCTTCTTGCAGGAGCCGGGTCGGATCATCGCCGACACCAAGCTCGACCTGTATGTGGCGCCGACCGAGTTCCTGCACCGGGCGCTACACCTGTGGGACGCCCACGCCGGCTTCGGGCAGATCCAGAACCAGGCGTTCGGCTACCTGTTCCCGATGGGGCCGTTCTTCGCTGTCGCCCACGCGCTCCACGTCCCGGCGTGGGCCGCCCAGCGGGTGTGGATGTCGGGCTTGTTGCTGCTCGCGTTCTGGGGCGCGCTGAAGGTCGCCGCGGCGCTTGGCATCGGCTCGCCGTGGACCCGGCTCGTCGGGGCTGCCGCTTACGCACTGTCGCCGGCGATGTTGAGCCTGATCGCGGTGACGTCGGGCAACCAGCTGCCGGCGGCGATGCTCCCGTGGGTCCTGCTGCCGCTCGTCCGCCATCGACTGTCGACGCGGCCCTCGCGCACGGCCGCCCGATCGGCCTTGGCGGTTCTGGCCATGGGCGGCATCAACGCCACCGCCACCACCGCCGTGCTCGTGATGCCTGCCGTCTGGCTGATGACGCGAACGCGGGGCCAAGACCGCCGGCGGCTCATCATGTGGTGGGTGCCGAGCGTACTGTTGGCGACCTTCTGGTGGCTGGGCCCACTGTGGCTGCAGTCCAAGTACGGGTTCCACTTCCTCGACTTCACCGAGAGCGCCTCGGTGACGACGGCGACCTCGTCGACGGCCGAGGCCGTGCGGGGCACCGGCTACTGGGTGTCGTACCTGCACGTCAACGGGCCGTGGCTGCGCGGCGCGTGGGAGCTCGTGGCGTCACCGCTCGTCATCCTCGCATCGGCGGGGCTCGCCGCCGCCGGGCTGTACGGGCTGGCGCGCCGAGATTTGCCGTACCGGCGCTTCCTCGGCGCCACTGCGGTGCTTGGCGTGCTCTTCGTGACGGCCGGTTACACGGGTCCACTGTCGGGCCAGCTCGGACCCCCGATCCAGTCCCTCTTGCGCGGCCCGCTGTCGCCGTTCCGCAACCTGAACAAGTTCGAACCGATCCTGCGCCTGTCGTTGGCGCTGGCGCTCGCCCACGCGCTGTGGGTGCTCGACGTGTCCACGTTCGTCCGCCGTGTCGGGACAGCGGCTCTGCTGGTCGGCGTTGCCGCCGCGCCGCTGTGGCAAGGCCACCTGGCGGCTGATGGGGCGTTCAAGGGACTGCCTTCGTACTGGCGTCAGGCCGCCACCTGGCTCGGCGATCGGGCCGCGGACGGCCGCACGCTGATCGTCCCGTCGGCCGCGTTCGGCGAGTACACGTGGGGGCGGCCTCTCGACGAACCGATGCAGGCACTGGCCAAGAGCGATTGGGCCGTGCGCGACATCGTGCCGCTCGGATCCGTCGGCGAGACGAGGCTGCTCGACACTGTCGAGCGTCCTCTCGAGCTCGGACAGCCGTCCCCCGGCCTCGCCGCCTTCCTCGCCCGCGCGGGCGTGCACTACGTGCTGCTGCGCAACGACCTCGACCCGTTCCGAAGCGGCGCGCCGGCACCTGCATACGTGCGCCGTTCGCTCGACGGCTCGCCCGGCCTCGTCCGCGTCACGTCGTTCGGTCCGCACGTCGACTACGTCATGAGCGCCGACCGCATGACGCCGGACCTGGGTCGCTCGGTGCGCGCCGACGTGCGGTCGCTCGAGATCTATGAGGTCGGCAGTCCGGCGGCCACGGTGGCGTCGTACTCCGTCGACGGTGCCCTCACTGTCACGGGCGCCCCCGACGCCTTGCTGCAGCTCGACGACGCCGGAACCCTCGGCGCGCGCGCCGCGGTGCTCGCCGGTGATCCGCTGGCGCCCAAAGTGGCGGGCGGGGTCCAGGCACAGACCGACGCTGTGCAACGGCGCGACGACCAGTACGGGTGGGTGCGCAACAACCTCTCGTATCCGCTCACGCCGAGGGAGCCGGCGCCCGGCACCGACCAGGCACCGCAGCAGCGGCTCGTCGTCGACAAGCCTGG
>JAFASB010000405.1 GCA_019244985.1 Acidimicrobiia bacterium
AGCTGCACGCCAAAGGCGCCCGCCAGCTCGGCCACGGCGGTGGAGAACGCCCGCCACTGGTGGTCGGGCTCGGGGCCGACGAGGAACAGGACGTCGCGGCCGGCCTGCGTGCGTCCCGACCGCAGCTGTATCTCGGGCCACATCAGCCCGCTGTTCACGCCGTCGACGATGCGCGCCACAGGGCGACGGGCCCGATGGTCGAGCAGCGTGTCGACGTCGAAGCTCGCCACCACCTCGGTGGTGATCGTGCCGAGCAGAGCAGCGAGCGCGGCGGCCGCGCCGAGGCCCGCATCCACCCATCCCTCGAGGGTGACGATCAGCAACGGGTCGTCCAGGCTCGGCCGCTGCAGCAGGTCGTAGAGGTCCGTCACCGGTGGGAAGCGTTGACGGCGTCCCGTGCCGTGTTCGCGAGCAGCACGACGTGGTCGCCGAATGCCTCGAAGGCACCGAGGTCGCCGCCGCCGTGACCGGCCTTGTAGCGGGCGAACACGCCCTCGAGGATGCAGGCCAGCTTCCAGTACCCGAAGGCGACATAGAAGTCGAGCCGGCTGAGGTCGCGTCCTGACTGTTGGGCGTACCGCTCGGCGATCTCAGCTCGCCGCGGGAACCCATCGAGCATCGTGGGGGCCGAGAGGAGAGCCGACAGGTTGTCGCCGGGGTCGGCCCAGTAGACCATCAGTAGGCCGACGTCGGCGAGGGGGTCGCCGAGCGTGCAGATCTCCCAGTCCAGGACGGCGCGCACGTGCCCCTCCTCGCCGAGCATGGTGTTGTCGAGGCGGTAGTCGCCATGCACGATCGTCGCCCCGCCCTGCTCGGGCACGGTTCGCAACAGCTCCTCGTAGACCTCGTCGACGGCCGGGATCTCGCGGGATTTCGACTTCTCGAACTGCGTGTGCCACCGCTTGAGCTGGCGCTCGATGTAGCCGTCGCGCCGGCCGAAGTCGCCGAGGCCGACGGCGTCGATGTCGACGGCATGGAGGTCGGCGAGCACGTCGACCAACGACTCGCCTGCGACCCGCCGCTCCTTCTCGCCGAGCACGCGCTCGGTCGAGGCCGCGTCCCGCAGGATGTGCCCTTCCACGTAGCTCATGACGTAGAAGGGCTTGTCGTTGACGGACTCGTCCTCGCACAGGCCGATCGCCTCGGGCACCGGGACGGGCGTCGGCCCGACCGCCGAGATCACCTTGTACTCCCGGCTCATGTCGTGGGCTGTCGGCAGAATGCTCCCGAGGGGCGGGCGCCGGAGCACCCACGAGGTGCCGGCGTCGTCGTCGACTCGGTACGTGCGGTTCGAGCGCCCCCCGGCGATCAGCTCGAACGCCAGCGGGGGCTGCACGCCTTCGACGTGGTCCTCGAACCACTTGGTGACGTTCTCGACGTCGATGCCTTCGACGGGTTCCACGGCGGGCGACAACCTAGTTTCTATGCAGGAATGCGGGCAGGTCCCCAGCCGTTCTCATTGGTGAGATGACAGACGTAACTGACGCAACCTTCGAGCAAGACGTTCTCGAGCGCTCCAAGCAGGTCCCCGTCGTGGTCGACCTCTGGGCGCCCTGGTGTGGTCCGTGCCGGACCCTCGGCCCGATCATCGAAAAGGTGGTCGACGCCACCGAAGGCAAGGTCGACCTGGTCAAGGTCAACGTCGACGACAACCCGCGAGTGTCGGCGACGTTCCAGGTGCAGTCGATCCCTGCCGTGTACGCGATCAAGGACGGCAAGGTCGTCGACGGCTTCATCGGGGCCCTGCCGGAGAAGAGCGTCGCCGAGTTCGTCGCCCGTCTGGCGCCGGCCGAGACCGAGGCTGACCGCCTGGTGGCCGCCGGCGACGAAGACTCGCTGCGAAAGGTCCTCGAAGACGACCCCGCCCACGAGGGCGCAATCGTCGCCCTGGCCGAGCTCCTCGCGGACCGAGGCGACGGCGAGGAGGCCCTGCAGCTGCTCGCCCGCATCCCCGAGAACGCCGAGACCCGCCGGGTCGCGGCCCTCGCCCGTCTCGGTGACGAGGCGGAGCTCAGTGCCGAGTCGAGTGGTGAGGTGGAGACCAAGCTCGACAGCCTGCTCGAGAAGGTGAAGGACGACGAGGTCGCCCGCCAGGAGTTCGTCGACCTCCTCGAGGTACTGGGTCCCGACGATCCCCGCACTGCGCACTACCGCAAGGCGCTCACGGCCAAGCTGTACTGAGCCGTGCGCCTCCGGCGGCACGGCGACCACTGGCTGCTGATCGGTGGTCCCGTACCCCCGGGCGCCGACGCCATCACCATCCTGTCGGTGGTGTCGATCCGCGGCGCTGCGGCCCACGACGAGCACCTCCTGCGCCACGAGCAGGAACACGTCCGCCAGTGGCGCCGCCTCGGCACTGCCGGCTTTCTCGTCCGCTACGCCCGCTGGTACGTCGGCTGGCGTGTCCGCGGCTACGACCACTGGGGCGCCTACCGCCGCATCCCACTCGAAGTCGAAGCCGAGTGGGCCGCCCGGACAGATTGTCGCGATACCTCTTCCGCTGAGGGTCACACGCCTCTAATCTGAGCGGGCCGCTTCCCCGGTCGAGCTTGTCTCCCGGGGGGTGCGCGTGTCCGATCTGCTCCGACCGTCGCCACCCGCGACGTTCCGGGAACGTGTGAACACCGTCGTGCAGCTGGTGCGGTCGGCGCCGCGCGCGAGCGCGGGTGTGTTCGCAATCGTGGTCCTGGCCGCGGCCGTCGGGTTCGTCGTCTTCCACCGGGCGCCGCCTGCGCCGGCCATCCAGTTGCCTCGCGCCGAATCCGCGCCCGCCGGTTCGACACCGACGACCACCGGCGAGCTCGTCGTCGACGTCGCCGGCGCCGTCGGCCGGCCGGGCATCGTCCGCCTCGGCGGCCCGGGCCGGGTCGCCGACGCCATCGCCGCGGCAGGAGGGGCGGCGCCCGACGCCGACCTCAACCAGGTCAACCTGGCGGCGAAGGTCAACGACGGCGACCGCGTCTATGTGCCGAGGCGCGGCGAGTCCCCGCCGCTTGTCAGCAACACAGGCGGAACAGGTGCTGTCGCGCCGACCGGGCCCGTCGATCTCAACCGCGCCACCGTCGAGCAGCTCGACGCGCTGCCGGGGGTGGGCCCGGCGACGGCGAAGGCGATCGTCGACTACCGCACGCGCCACGGGAGCCTTCGCAGCGTCGACGACCTGCTGTCGGTGCCGGGCATCGGCCCCGCCAAGCTTGCCAACCTCAAGCCGCTCGTGCGCGTCTGACGTGACCGACGCCGCCACCGTTGCCCTTGCACTTGCGGCCGCGTGTGGTGCGCTGGGTGCCTGGCCGGTCCCACTCCCGGCTGCGGTCGGCGCCGTCGCCATCGCGCTCCTCGGTAGGTGGCCGGTCGTCCTGATCGTCGGCGTGGCGTTGCTGACAGGCGCTCTCGCAGCGCGGTCCTGGGCGGGTCTGCGACCGCCGCGGCCGCGAATGTTCGGCGGCGTCGTCACCCTCGTCGGCGACCCGGAGACTGTCGGCGCCGAGACGCGCGTCGAGGTCCGGGTCGGGACCAAGCGCGTCGAGGCGTGGGCCCACGGCCGCGCTGCCCGTGCTCTGGGCGATCGCTTGGCGGGGGAGCGGGTCGGCATCGCCGGGCGCATCGAGCCCGTCCCACCCATCGCCCGGGCCCGTCTGGCCGCCCGCCACATCGCGTCGCGCATGGCGGTCGACCGCGTCGGCGCGTGGCATGTGGGCGGTCCGGCTAGCCGCTTGGCCAACGGCGTGCGGCGCACGCTG
>JAFASB010000529.1 GCA_019244985.1 Acidimicrobiia bacterium
CGACACGCCGCGCCTACCTGGAACGGGCAGCCCGTACACAACCCTTGCCGACACGTTCGAGGGCGACGTGCGCTTCGCCCACCGGATGGCATACGAGCGTTTCGAGTTCGCGGGGCTCGTCGTCCACGCCGTTCCCCAGATGCTCACCGTCGAGGCCACGCTGGACGCGCTGGAGGCCGCGGCCAAGAGCCGGGACGCGGATCGCACCAACCTGCTGCTGACCCACCCCCGCATCACCCAGGTCGAGCCCCGCTACGCCGACATCAACGAAATCGAGGTCGACGCCGGCATGTTGCAGAGCGACCTGGTCCTGCTCGGCCACTACCACTTCCACACCCAGGTTGGGCGCGGCATCTGGTACGCCGGCTCCACCGACACGTTCACGTTCGCCGACGACCCCGACAAGCCCAAGGGCATCCTCGTGCTCGACACCGACACCGGTGAGTGCACGCACGTTCCGCTCACCGGCCAGCGCCCGCTGGTCACCCTCGACACCGTGCAGGCCCTCGGTCTCTCGCCCGCTGAGCTGCAGGATCTCGTGCTGCAGCGGGCGGCCACGGTCCCTGAGGGCGCCGTCGCGCGGCTCTACCTCGACGGTGTCGACCCTGAGGCCTACCGCCTGCTCGACCTGCAGGCCGTGCGCGACGCCGCGGGTGCGGGCCTCCACCTGAAGATCGAGCCCACGTTCATGGGCGTGCTCGCCCAGGCCGACCTCCCCGAGCTCGAGTCGATGCCCGCCCGGTGGGACTCCTATCTCGACAGCCCCGGCACCGACCTCACCGGCTACGACCGCGACCGCATCCGCCAGCTCGGCAAGGACTACCTCGCCGCGGCCGTCGAAGGCGCGGACGAAAAGTGAGGTTGACGCGAATCCGGCTGCGTAATTACCGGGTCTACGAAGAGCTCGACCTCGAGCTACCGCCTGGGCTCATCGGCGTCTATGGCGCCAACGGCGCCGGCAAGTCGAGCCTGATGGAGGCGATCAGGTTCGCCCTCTGGGGCAAGGCGCGGACCGAGAAGGACGAGATTCGCACCTCGGGTGTGAACGCCGACTGCGCGGCAGAGGTCGAATTCGAGCACGAGGGGCACCTGTACCTGGTGCGCCGCACGATCTCGGGGGTCAACTCCACCATCAAGGCCGAAGCGCACGCCGACGGGCTGCAGGTCGCCGAGGGCGTCCGCGACACGGCCCGGTACGTCCGCTCGGTCCTCGGCATGGACGACGCCGCCTTCCGGGCGTCGGTCTTTGCCGAGCAGAAGCAGATCGCCAGCTTCAGCGGGCAGACACCCGCCGAACGGCGCAAGCTCGTCCTGCAGCTGCTCGGCATCACGCCCGTCGACGCGGCCAAGGATCAGGCCCGCAAGGACGGGCGGATGGCGATGGAGCAGTACACACGGGCCCGCGACCTCCTGCCCGACGTCGAGAAGGCAAAGGCCGACGTTGCCGATGCCGACGCCGTCGCGAAGGCGGCGGCCGAAACAGCGGCGGCGGCCGCGAAGGAGCTGGGCGAGGTCGAGGAGGCCTACGCAGCGGCGCGCAAGGCGCACGATGCGCTGCTCGTCACCCAGCACGAGTACGACCGCATCGTCGCCGAGGGCAAGACGGCCAAGGCCGAGCTCGAGCGGGCCGAGAAGCGGCTGAAGGAGCTGGAGACCGAGCTGCAGGGCCTGGCCGAGGCCGCCGAGTCCCTCGCCAAGCTCGAGCCGGACGCCGCAGGTTTGCGCGCAGCCGAGCAGCGGCTCACGGCGGTGCAGGCCGTCGACCGGGCGCGCGCCGCGCTCGCCCGGATTCCCGTCATCGAAGCGCCGCCGCGACCCGACGAAGCGGGATTCGACACGGCGCGCGTCGAAGCCGAGCGCGCCGGTCGGGAGCTCGCCGAAGTCGAGGGCCGGATCAAGGCTGTCGCCGACGAGCTCGTCCGCGCCAGGGAGATGGTCCACCGGGCCTCTGCGCTGTCCGGCGAGGCCGACTGTCCGCTGTGCGGTCAGGCGCTGGGTGACGCCTTCGAGCAGGTGCAAGAGCACCGCGCCGACGAGCTCGCGCGCGCCGAGGCCGCCACGAAGGAGCTCGCGACACAGCAGAGCACGCTCGCCAAGACCGCCAGTGCGGCCGTCAAGGAGGCCGAACGTCAGGCGAAGGCGCTGCGGCAGGCGCAAGAGGTGTGGGTCGCACACGAGAAGGCACTCGAGCGGCGCACGGCTGCCGAGAAGGCGTTGACCGACGCCTTGCACGGCGTCACCCCGCCGCCCGAGCCCGACGAAGGCCGCACGCTGGCCGCCGAGGTCGACCGTCGGCGTCACGCGCACACGCAGTGCGAGGTGCTGCGCGACCGGCTCAGCCGTCGGGCCGCAGTCGAAGGAGAGCTCAGCAACGCGCGCGAGCGGGTCGGCGAGCTCACCGGGACGTTGCAGACGCTGCGCGAGAAGGTGGCCGCCCTCGCGTTCAAGCCCGCCGACCTCGACGCAGCCGCCAAGAAGCTGGAGGCCGCCGAGTCAACGACGACAACGGCCCGCCGCAGCGCCCAAGCCGCCGGCATCAAGGCCGCCGAGTCTCGAGCGATCGCGGAGCAGACGGCGAAGCGTCTGGCCGATGCCGTCGAGCAGCACGCCAAGCTCGCCGACCTGGCTGAAGATGCCCGCCACCTCAGCAAGCTCGGCGAGCTGATGAACGTCTTCCGGAACAACCTGGTCGCCACCGTCGGCCCGAGGCTGTCGGCGCAGGCCGCCGATCTGTTCGCCGAGCTGACCGACCACGAGTACGACCTGCTCGAGGTCGACCCCGAGAGCTACGAGATCCAGATCCACGACGCCGGTCGCGTCTACGGCATGGACCGGTTCTCCGGGTCCGAGACCGACCTGGCCAACCTCGCCCTGCGCGTCGCCATCAGTGAGCACGTGCGCTTCCAGTCCGGCGGCACGGTCGGCCTGCTCGTGCTCGACGAGGTCTTCGGCCCCCTCGACACCGACCGCAAGGAGCGCATGCTGCTGGCCCTCGAGCGCCTCAAGGCCCGCTTCCGCCAGGTGCTGGTCGTCACCCACGACACCGAGGTCAAAGAGCAGTTGCCATCGGCCATCGAAGTCGTAAAGCTTCCTGGTCGTCGAGCGACAGCGAGACTCATCGGCGCCTGAGCGTCGTAACACTTAGCCTCCGTCCGGTGAACGAGTTCCGCAACGGCGACCTGGTCTTCGACGTTCGTGACGAGGGACCCGAGGGCGGCGACCTCGTCATCCTCCTCCACGGGTTCCCGGAGACGAAGGCGTCGTGGAACAGGGTCGTGCCGCTCCTCACCGCGGCCGGGTACCGGGTGCTCGCGCCCGACCAGCGTGGCTACTCGCCGCGTGCGCGTCCGCAGGGACGGCGTGCGTATGTCGCCGACAATCTCGTTGCCGACGTGCTCGCTCTCGCCGACGCTGCGGAAGCCGACCGGTTCCATGTCGTCGGGCACGACTGGGGCGGTGCCGTGGCGTGGTACGCCGCCATGTGGGAGCCACAGCGACTGAAGACGCTGACGTCGCTGGCGACGCCGCACCCGAAGGCCTTCAGCCGATCGCTGCTCACGAGCACGCAACTCCTGCGTTCGCTGTACTTCCTCGCCTTCCAACTCCCGGCGCTGCCCGAGCGCATGCTGACGTCGGACTTCGGGCGCCGCCGCTTCCGCACCGCGTTGACGCGCTCCGGGCTGCCCGAGGAGGCCGTCGACTCCTACCTTGTGGCGCTCTCGGGGAAGGACGCGATGACCGCTGTCCTCAACTGGTATCGGGCCGCCGCCCTCACGCCGCCCCGCCGGCAGACCGCCGTGTCGGTGCCGACGCTTTACGTGTACGGCACCAAGGACATTGCCCTCGGCCCCAAGGCTGCGGATCGCACCCGCGAGTACGTCAACGGGCCCTACCGCTACGAGCGCCTCGACAGCTCCCACTGGCTACCGGAGGAAGAGCCCGACGCGGTGGCCCGCCTCGTGCTCGAGCACGTCGGCTCGTAGCCGAGATGGCGTGGATCCTCGATCTCGACGGCGTGCTGTGGCTCAGTGACGAGCCCATCGCCGGCTCGGCGGATGCCGTTGCCAGGCTGCGCGGCAGAGGTGAGCGCGTGCTGTTCGTGTCGAACAATTCGTCTGCGTGTGTCGACGAGTACCTGGCCAAGCTCGAACGCGTCGGCGTGCCGGTGCAGAGCGACGACCTTGTCACGTCGGCCCAAGCGGCTGCGACCCTCGTCGAACCTGGCGAGACGGCGCTGGTGTGCGCCGGACCGGGCGTCGACGAGGCGCTGAAGGCACGCGGCGTCCGGACGGTCCGCGACGGCACGGCGGACGCGGTTGTCGTCGGTTGGCACCGCGACTTCGACTACGAGGGCCTGACGCGCGCCGCCAAGGCGATCATGGCGGGCGCCCGCCTCGTCGGGACAAACGACGACGCCACCTACCCGACGCCCGACGGACCGATCCCCGGCGGGGGCGCCATCCTCGCCGCGGTCGCTACAGCCGCAGGCGTCGAGCCGACGATCGCCGGCAAACCGCACGCCCCGATGGCGCAACTGGTTCGGGCGAGGGTCGGTGACGACCTCGCCGGGTCGACCGTCGTTGGCGATCGACCGTCGACCGACGGGCTGTTCGCTGTTGCCTTAGGCGTGCCGTTCGCGCTCGTGCTCAGTGGGGTCACGAAAGAAGGGGATCTCCCCGTCGAGCCCGAACCCACTCAGGTCGCTGCCGACCTCTCATCTCTGGTGGTATGACCAACATGCCGATCCCCACCGCCCACGAGTACGCCATCTGGCCCAAGGACCGGACGGTCACGGTGTCCGACGGCACGCCGATTGCCTACACCGTTGTCGGCGACGGTCCGAAGACGCCCATCGTCTTCGTCAACGGGTGGACGTGTAGTGACGCCTACTGGGCCACCATCGGACCGGGGATGGTCGATGACGGGCATCCGACGATCTTCATGGACACCCGCGGCCACGGCGAGTCCGGACTGCCGCGCGACCCGGGATTCCTGGCCCGCAAGCTCCGCAGCGAGGACGTGAGCACCGAGCGCCTGGCCCGGGACGTGCTCGAGGTGGTCGACGATCTCGGGCTCGACCGCGTGGCCATGTCCGGGCACTCGCTGGGTGTGCAGATCATCGTCGAGGCCTGCCGGCTGGCGCCCGATCGGGTCGCGGCGCTCATGCCGGTGGCCGGCACCTTCGAGAACCCGGTGCGCACATTCGCCGACCTCGGCGTCTTCGACCGGGTGTACCCGGTGGCCGACATCTTTCTCGGCCTGTTCCCCTTCGCCTTCCTCAAGCCGTTCAACAAGCCCATCGCCAACCCCGATGTCGGCGTGAAGCTGGTTCGTCTGATCAAGGTGGCGGGGCCGAAGGTCACGGCCGAGGGGTTGGCGCCCCACCTCAGGCAGATCGTCGAGCTCGACTTCTCTGTGCTCTTCAAGATGATGGGGCAGCAGCGCAAGCACGAGAGTGCCGACTTCCTGCCGAACATCTCGGCGCCGACGCTGATCCTCGCCGGCCGCAAGGACCTGTTCACGCCGCCGAGCGTGCAGCAGAAGATGGCCGACCTCATTCCCGACAGCGAGCTCGTGTGGTTCGACGAAGGCGGTCACATGCTCCCCACCGAGGAGCCCGAGGGCATCGTGGAGGCCATGCGTGACTTCATGGCCCGGCGCGTCGACGCGGGGGCGCCGGCTCAGGAAAAGTCGGGCTGGGCGTAGACGTAGGGGTCGGCAAGGGCCAGCTTCCGCGGCTTGCACGTGTCGTCGGGCTGCGTCAGCTCCATGCGGTCCTTGGATGAGACCTGGATGCGGTAGTTGCCCTGCGCGTTGCCGCACCCTTTGGTGTCGAAGAACGTGATCTTGTCCTCCGACAGGCTGTAGTTCCCGGCCATCGCTTCGCTCACCGTCGTGATGAGCACGAACGTGCCGTTCTTGCGGAACTCGAGCGTGTTCTGGTGGACCGATCGCCAAATGCCGGTGATCTCGTCGATGCTCTTCGGCGTGCCGAGCGCTTTTGGAGGTGCAGGCGTCGCCTGCTTGCCGCACGCCGCAAGAGCACACAGCGCGATCACGATTGCGACAGCGCGCCTCACGGCTCCAACTCGACGATCGGGCGGTTGTTCGTGACCACGACGCGCGCGGGTATACCCAACGCGCTCACGGGATCCATAGTCAGGTTCGCGGCGCGCACTGCGACGACCTCGCCTTTGTGTTCGCCCGCAGTGATCGTCAACTCGAGTCGGATGCCGCGTTCATCGCGCGCTGCGTCGACGACGATCGCGTCGTAGTTCCCGTCGGGCAACATCACTCATTGAACGCGTTCTGTTGCATCTTGTGCACGCGCGACGCGTGCATGACGAACAACGAACGAAAATGATTGTTGCGGGCGCGACATGTAAAAAATCCTTGCAAACAAAGGGTTTTCGGATCCAACGCGTGTTTGCGCGCGCGATGCACAAGCACGTGTTGTAACGGAAATGCTTGACCGCAAGCGATGGTTCCTGTCTGATTGTCAGGTACTTCTTCATTACTTGGGAGTCAGTAGCACTGTTGAACACGTTCGAGTTGCCCGACACAGTCGCTGTTGATGCGATGCGCAAAGTCGTGCAACCCGCGCACAAGCGCGGCGATCAAGTTCTCAGCGAGCTCCGCGTACGAGGAGTTCCTGAACAAGAGCGGAGGGACTGTCACCCGGCAGCCCCCGCCCGGAAGACGTCACCAATGGAGATGGCGTCTTCATAGGCAAGAGCCACGCGTAAAGCACGGCGTTGACGAAAGGCGGCATCGTGAGCCCAGCCAAGAAGGCAGCATCGGGCGCCCGAAAGGCGACGAAGAAGCGGACGGCCAAGAAGGCGACCGCACGCAAGAAGACCACAGCGAGGAAGGCACCCGCCCGCAAGAAGACCACAGCGCGGAAGAAGACCGCGACCAAGAAGAAGACAGCGACGCGGAAGAAGACCGCGACGAAGAAGAAGGCAGCAACGCGGAAGAAGGCGCCTGCCCGCAAGAAGACTGCGGCGCGCAAGAAGACCACGGCCCGTAAGCGGCCGGCGGCCAAGAAGCGCTAGCGACCCTCTGACGACGAAGGGCCCGCAAGGGCCCTTCGTCGTTTTTGGGGTGTGCTCCGCGACTAGAGGTCGCGGATGGCTTTGAAGCGCTCGCCGTAGGCGACACCGACCGGCCGACCATGGTCGGCCGCCGTGTCCGCCACACGCCGGCGGAAGCGCTCCACCTGCTTGGTATCGGCAGGGTCGTCGATGTGCATCGTCGACCGGTACTGACTGCGGTGGGCGAGCAGGGCGGCGACCTTGGTTTCGAGGTGCGCGCCCACGTCCTCCACGTGGTCGGGTTCGTCGGCCTCCCACAGCAGCAGGGCCTTCGGCCGGTGCGGCGCGATGCCCAGGTCGGGGAAGAACTGCGGGTCGCGCGCCGCCACGATCCCGTCAGTCACCAGGAAGCCGGCGTTTCGGTGGTCCGGATGGAGGCGGTAGCGACGCCAGGGGTCGTGGCCCAGCACCACGTCGGGTCGCAGGCGCCGGATCCACTCGGCGACCTCTCGCCGCAGGGCGAGCCCGGCGTCGAGCTCGCCGTCGGTCTCACCGAGGAAGACGACGTCTCCGGTGCCGCCGAGGACCCGGGCCGCCTCACGCTGCTCGGCCTGCCGCGTCGCGACCAGCTGGTCCTCGTCGACATCGGCGTCCCACGTCCCCTTGGCTCCGTCGGTGCAGATCACGTGGTGGATCGCGCAGCCGGCGGCCGCCCACTTGGCGAACGTGCCGCCGCACCCGAATTCCACGTCGTCCGGATGGGCAGCGACTGCGACGGCCCGTTCGGGTACCGGCAGGTCGAGCGTGAAGACCGTCACGCCCGCTTACGGCGGCGATAGGACGCGACGAGCGTGACGAGGAAGACGGCGACGACCAGCCCGAGGC
>JAFASB010000014.1 GCA_019244985.1 Acidimicrobiia bacterium
GTACCTGCATGATGTTCGGCAGGCTCAGCTCGTCCTTGAGCCGGGTGCGAAGTTCGGCGTCGTAGCGCTCCTTCAGCCGCGGCGTCACAGGTCCGACCCGCACTTCTTGCACACCCGGAGCTTGCGGCCCTGGTCGTCGATGCGAAACCCGATGCGGGTCGGGCCGCAGGTCGAGCACACCACGGCAACGTTGGCCACGGGGATCGGCATGTCCTTGTCGATGATGCCGCCCTGCATCGTCGCTCGGGTCTGGGCCTGGTTCTTCTTGACCCGGTTGACGCCCTCGACGATGACCTTGCCCTGGGCCGGCATGGCGCGCATGACCTCGCCCTCCTTGCCCCGGTCCTTGCCGGACAAGACCTTGACCCGGTCACCCTTCTTGATCTTCATCGCCATCACAGAACCTCTGGTGCGAGCGAGATGATCCGCATGAACCGCTTCTCCCGGAGCTCCCGCCCGACGGGGCCGAAGATGCGCGTGCCACGCGGCTGCTGCTGATCGTTGATGAGCACGGCGGCGTTCTCGTCGAAGCGGATGTAGGACCCGTCCGGGCGCCGCTTCTCCTTCTTCGTGCGCACGACGACGCACTTCACGACGTCGCCCCTCTTCACCGCCGCGCCGGGGATGGCGTCCTTCACGGTCGCCACGAAGATGTCGCCGATCGACGCGTAGCGCCGCTTGGAGCCGCCCAGCACCTTGATGCAGAGCACCTCCTTGGCACCGGAGTTGTCGGCCACCCGGAGACGGGATTCCTGCTGGATCACTTGACCCTCTCGATGACCTCGACCACGCGCCAGCGCTTGAGCTTGGACAGCGGGCGAGTCTCCTGAATGCGGATGCGGTCGCCGACCTTCAGGTCGTTCTGCTCGTCGTGGGCGTAGACCTTCGACGTGCGCTGCACGGTCTTGTCGTACCGGCGGTGACGGACGCGGTCGGTGACGGCCACGGACACCGTCTTGTCCATGGCGTTGGAGACCACCGTCCCCTCACGCACCTTGCGTCGGTTCGGGCGGTCAGGCACCTTGCGTCTCCTCCACCGTCGTCGTGGTCGACGACCTCTCCGCGGCTTCCATCGCTTCGGCGGCCTCGATCTCGCGCTCCCGGAGGATCGTGTTGATGCGCGCCACCTCCCGCTTCACCTGGGGCAGGCGGGCGTAGTTGTCGAGCTGGCCGGTGACGTGCTGGAAGCGCAGGTTGAACAGCTCCTGCTTGGCCTCGGCCAGCCGGTTGAGAAGCTCCTCGTCGACCATCTCACGCAGCTCGGCGGCGGCGGTCACATCGACTCCCCGGCACGCGTGACGAACTTGGCCTTGATCGGCAGCTTCTGGATGGCCCGCTCCAGGGCCTCCTTGGCCAGGGCCTCGGGAACGCCGCCGAGCTCGAACATGATGCGGCCGGGCTTCACCGGCGCCACCCACCGCTCGGGGTTGCCCTTGCCCGATCCCATGCGCGTCTCGGCCGGCTTCTCGGTGACGGGCTTGTCGGGGAAGACCGTGATCCAGACCTTCCCGCCGCGCTTGACGTGACGGGTCATGGCGATTCGGGCGGCCTCGATCTGGCGGGCCGTGATCCAGCCCGGCTCCAGGGCCTGGATGCCGTAGTCGCCGAACGACACCTGGGTCCCGCCCTTGGCTTGTCCCGTCATTCGGCCGCGCTGCTGCTTGCGGTGCTTGACCTTCTTCGGCATCAACATCGTTATTCGTCCCCCGACCTGAAGTGGGGCGTCTCGTGGTGCTGGCGCGTACGACGCTCGATCTCTTCCTCTTCGGCCAGCAGGCGCTCGAGCTCGGGATCCGCTTCCTTGACGAGGGGCGCGGACTCTTCACCCTCGGCCACGGGAGCAGTGGCCTCTCCCGCGGCACCCGGCTCGCCGGCAGGCTCGCCAGCAGGCTCGCCAGCAGGCGGGCTACCCGCCTCGGCACCGGCCTCGCCGCCCGACTCGGCACCGGGCTCGGCCTGCTCGGGCTTCCGACGGCCACCGCCGGCGGAGATCACGCGACGGGGGCGAGCCTGGCCGGACGTCTCACCCACGGCCATGGCGGCCTCGCGGGTGATCTTGTCCTCGCCGGAGATCTTGTAGGGAAGGATGTCGCCCTTGTAGATCCACACCTTCACGCCGATGCGCCCGAAGGTGGTGCGGGCCTCGCGGAAGCCGTAGTCGATGTCGGCGCGCAGGGTGTGCAGCGGCACCCGCCCTTCGCGGTACCACTCGCTGCGGGCCATTTCCGAGCCGCCGAGGCGACCCGAACACTGCACGCGGATCCCCTGGGCGCCCGCCTTCTGCGCGGTCTGCACTGCGCGTTTCATGGCCCGGCGGAAGCTGACGCGGCCGGTGAGCTGGTCGCACACGGCTTGGGCGATGAGGGCGGCGTCGAGCTCGGGCTGCTTGATCTCCTGGATGTTGAGCTGGACCTTGGCGTTGCCGGTGATCTTGGCCAGATCGGCACGGAGGCGGTCGGCCTCGGCGCCGCGGCGGCCGATGACGATCCCCGGGCGGGCCGTGTGCACGTCGATGCGCAGGCGATCACGCGTGCGCTCGACCTCGACGCGGCTGACCGCGGCGCGCTCGAGCTGGCGCATGAGGTAGTCGCGGATCTTCCAGTCTTCGACCAGGTAGTCGGTGTACTCGCGGTCCGTGAACCAGCGCGACTTCCAGTCGGTCGTGACACCGAGGCGGAAGCCGTAGGGGTTGACCTTCTGGCCCATTACTCGTTCTCTTCTTTCGGTTCTTCCGCCGCTTCTTCGGTCTCCGCCTCTGCCGTGCCCTCCGGCGCCGCCGCCTCGGCTTCGGTGGCCGTCTCGGCCTCGGGCTGGTCGCCCGTGGCGGGAGCCACTTCGACGCCCTCGACCGGCTGGGCCGCCAACTCGGCAATCTCTTCTGCGACAGGCGTCTCGACCGACGTCTCGTCGGTCTCCTCGACGGGCGCCGCCTCCTGGGCGGGACGCGCCGTCTTCTTGCTGGCCGCGATGCGCCGGCGACGGTCGCCCGCGCCCGGCTGGCGCGCCCGGCGCTCCCGAAGCTCTTCGTCCGGAAGACGGCTGACGATCACGGTGATGTGGCAGGTGCGCTTGCGGATGCGAGTCGCCCGCCCGCGAGCCCGGGGGCGCCACCGCTTGAGCGTCGGGCCCTCGTCGGCGTAGCAGGCGGACACGTACAGCTCGTCACCGTCGACGGGATGCTCGTGGTGGTGCTCGGCATTGGCGATGGCCGACGCCAGGACCTTGCCGACGACGGTGCCGGCGTCGCGATCGCTGAGCTGGAGCGTCTCCTGTGCCCGCCCCGCGTCGAGGCCACGGATCAGATCGAGGACCTCGCGCACCTTGTAAGGAGACACCCGGATGTAGCGGGCCTTGGCCCGGAACGACGCTGTCTCCTGCTGCACACGGACGCGACGGTGCCCGGAGACCCGGACGGGCGCCTCGTTGAGCTTCGGGCCAGTCATCGCTAGCGCCTACCCGCCCGCTCTTGGCCGGCGTGGAAACGGAACGTGCGCGTGAGGGCGAACTCGCCGAGCTTGTGGCCCACCATGGCCTCGGTGACGTAGATCGGGACGTGCTTGCGGCCGTCGTGGACGGCGATGGTGTGGCCGACCATGTCGGGGATGATCGTCGAGCGACGAGACCACGTCTTGATGACCCGCTTCTCGTTCTTGGCGTTGAGGTCGTCGACCTTCTTGAGCAGGTGCTCGTCGACGAAGGGGCCCTTCTTCAGGCTGCGGGGCATGCCTTACCTCCGAGCGCCGCGCGAGCGCCGGCGCCTGATGATCAGCTTCTGGCTGTCCTTGTCCTTCTTGCGGGTGCGGCCCTCGGGCTTGCCCCACGGGCTCACCGGGTGACGACCACCCGACGACTTGCCCTCGCCACCGCCGAGCGGGTGGTCGACGGGGTTCATGGCCACGCCGCGGGTCTGGGGACGGACGCCCTTCCAGCGGTTGCGACCGGCCTTGCCGAGGGAGATCAGCTCGGCCTCGGCGTTGCCGACCTCGCCGACAGTCGCCCGGCAGTCGATCGGCACCCGCCGCATCTCGGTGCTGGGCAGGCGGAGGGTGGCGAACTCGCCCTCCTTGGCGACCAGCTGGATGCTGGCACCGGCGCCGCGGCCCATGCGCCCCCCGGCGCCGGGCTTGAGCTCGACGTTGTGCACCGTCGTACCGACGGGGATGTACCGGAGGGGCAACGCGTTGCCCGGGCGGATCTCGGCGCCCTGGCCGCTCTGCAGACGGTCGCCGACCTTCACGCGCGCCGGGGCGAGGATGTAACGCTTCTCGCCGTCGAGGTAGTGGAGCAGGGCGATGCGGGCGTTGCGGTTCGGGTCGTATTCGATCGACGCAACCTTGGCGGGCACGCCGTCCTTGTCGCGCTTGAAGTCCACGATGCGGTAGCGCTGCTTGTGGCCGCCGCCGCGGTGACGGGCCGTTTTGCGGCCGTAGTTGTTTCGGCCGCCGCTCTTCTTCTTGGGGGCGAGGAGCGACTTCTCGGGCTCGGTACGCGTGATTTCGCTGAAATCCGAGACCGTTTGGAACCGGCGTCCGGCCGAGGTGGGCTTGCGCTTGCGGAGGGGCACGTCAGCCTCCCTCGAAGAGGTCGATGCGGTCGCCGGCCTGCAGCGTCACGATCGCTCGCTTGGTGTTCGAGCGGGACCCGAACGTCGGCGATCGGCGGTTGCGCTTGCGCTTGCCTCGGCGGTTGAGCGTGTTCACCTTGGCCACACGGACGCCGAAGATCTGCTCGACGGCGTGGCGGATCTCGATGCGGTTGGCGTCGGGATTGACGATGAACGTGTACACGCCGGCGTCCATGAGCGCGTAGGACTTCTCGCTGACGACCGGCTCGATGATCACGTCGCGGGGATCTTCCATCAGGCCTGCTCCTCAGGCGGTGCCGGCTCGGACGCCGCCGCCGGCGCTTGCGCCGCGGGCTCCGCTGCCGG
>JAFASB010000062.1 GCA_019244985.1 Acidimicrobiia bacterium
GAGGGGTACGACCCGGGTCACCCCGCCGATGATGATGAACGCCTGTATGCCGATGATCGTTGTCAGGCCCGTCGCCAGCAGCTTCTCGAACGGCGAGTCGGCGCGCATGGCGATGCGTAGTCCGGTGCCCACGATCAATACGAAGGCGACGACGATGGCGACGGTGCCGAGCAGCCCGAGCTCTTCGCCGATGGCGGCGAAGATGAAGTCGGTGGCGACCTCGGGGATGCGCTGCGGGCTACCCAGGGCCAACCCGGTCCCGAAGATCCCGCCCGCGGAGAGGGCGAAGAGGGCCTGGACGGTCTGGAACCCGTTGCCGTTGGCGACGTGCCACGGGTTGAGCCACACGCTGATGCGCTCGTGGACATGGGCGAAGGCCTTGACCGCTGTCACCGCACCGACGGCGAACATCCCTCCACCGATGACGAGATAGGCGCCCCTCGCGGTGGCCACCCACAGCATCGAAAGGAACAGGGCGAAGAACAGCATCGACGAGCCGATGTCGCGCTCGGCGACGAGGACGAGCATCGACAGGCCCCACGCCAGCAGGATCGGGCCGAAGTACTTGAAGTCGGGGACGACGGCGCCAGCGATCCGGCGCGTCCCGACCGCCAACAGCTCTCGTCGCTCGACGAGATAGGAGGCCAGGAAGATGCACAGCGTCACCTTTGCGAACTCCCCGGGCTCGAAGCTGATGCCGCCGAGGCGGACCCACAGGCGGGAGCCGTTGATGTTGCGACCGATGACGGGGAGCAGCGGCATCAGCAGCAGGCCGATGCCGATGAGGGCGAAGGTGTATCGGTAGCGCTCGAGATCGCGCGTCCGCCGCACGACGAGCAGGGTGCCGACGAAGGCGACGATGCCGAGGGCGGTCCACATCGCCTGCAGGCCGGCCAGCTTGTGATCGAGCCGGGCGATGAACACATATCCGAGCCCGTTGAGCAGGGCGGCGAGCGGGAGCAGCGTGCCGTCGGCGTTGGGCGCCAGGCGCCGGGTGGCGACATGGGCGATCACGAGCAGCCCGATGATGATGACGAGGAACGGTCCGACGTTCGCCGGAAGCGACGACGTCCGGCCGAGGGTCGCCAGCAGGTAGGCACCGACCGTCAACACGGCGGCGAGGATCATCAGGCCGAGCTCGGCATTGCGCCGCTTGGCGCCAAAGACGGCCGTCATGGAGTCGTGACAGGAGGCGCCGGAGCGGGCGCGGGCACTGTTGTCGGCGGCACCGTTGTGGCGCTCTGCGCCGCGGCTGCCGATTCCTCGCGCAGGGCGTTGACGTAGCGCTGGGCCTCGGCCCTGGTGGCCTCTTCCTGGCCCGCCTTCACGTCGGGCAGCCGCGCCGCGGGGACGTCGCGTTCGGCGAGTGACGTGCGCTGGTCGAGCGTGGGGTCGAACCAGAGGAGCCCGCCGGGCCGGCCCTTGAAGATGGCGACCTGTCCCCGGTCGAGGCCGACGTAGTAGGTGTGCCGGGCGTACCAGCCCACGGCGACGAGTCCGCCGGCGATGACGATGACGACTGCAAGGACGAAGGCGAGCACCCGCCAGGTGAGCCGTCGTTGGCGTGGCTCGAGCGGGGTGGCGCGGGAAGCCGGGGGGTCGAGCCGGGCCGCGGTCGTCGTCGTCGTGCGGGACGCGCCGCCAGTGCCTTCGTCGATCGGTGCGGCGCGTGTGACCGATCGTTCGGGAGGGGGCGGCGGCTCGGCGCCGAGGGCGGCCGACGCCGCCTCGGCGCGATCGTCGTCGTCGAGGACGTCGACCACGACGCACGTGATGTTGTCGCTCCCGCCGTGGTCCCGGGCCGCGTTCACCAGCTGCATCGCTGCTTCCTCGGGTTCGCTCACCGTCCGGAGGGTGCTGGCGATGTCGTCGTCGCTCACCTCGTTGGTGAGGCCGTCGCTGCAGAGCAGGAGGCGGTCGCCCTTGTAGGGCGTGAGCTCCCACGAGTCGACCTCGACGTCGGGGTCGAGGCCGAGGGCCCGCGTGATGATCGAGCGCTGGGGGTGGACGTGCGCCTCCTCGCGCGTGAGCTGACCCTCGCGCACGAGCTGCTCGACCAGGCTGTGGTCCTCCGTCAGCTGCTCGAGCTGGCCCTGTTGCAGGAGATAGGCGCGGGAGTCCCCGACGTTGACGATCGCCAGGCGGTCCTCATCGCCGTCGTCGACGAGGGCGATCGCCGTGAGCGTGGTGCCCATGCCCCGCTGGTCGCTGTTGGCCTCGGCCAGGTTCCAGACGGTGCGGTTCGCCGTCTTCACGGCCTCGACGAGATTCTCGGTCGTCGGCTCCGTGAAGGCGCGGTGCAGCGTCTCGACGGCGGTCTGGCTGGCGACCTCGCCGGCCTTGTGGCCGCCCACACCATCGGCGACAGCGAACAGGCGCTCGTCGAGGAGGTAGCGGTCCTCGTTGTGGTCGCGAACGAGACCCGTGTCGGTCGCGCCACCGGCGCGCAGCTCGGTCATCTCGGCTGCCCCGTCACTTGGAATGCCTCATCACTTGGAATGTGAGGCCCACTTGGAATGTGAGGGTCACTTGGAATGTGAGGGTCACTTGGTCAGCTCCAGCACAGTCTTGCCGACCTGCAGGCGGTCGCCCTTTCGGATCGGCACCGCGGCTTCGACCTTCTTGCGGTTGAGGAAGGTGCCGTTGGTGGAGCCGAGGTCCTCGACGAGGAGGTCGCCGTTGCGGCGGAACACCCGGGCGTGGAGCTGGGAGGCATAGGAGTCGTCGAGGGGGATCTGGCATCCCGCAGCCCGGCCGATGGTGAGCTCATCGACCACGTCATAGGTGCGGCCCCGCTGGGCCGCAGGCTCGACAACGCGCAGATGGGCGACGGCTTTCTTGGCCGCGCCCCGGTCTCGTCGAGCGGTGGCGACCGGCGCCGCGGCGGCTACCGGCGCCGCCGGAGGCGCGGTGACTTCGGTCCACACCGCCCGCACCACGCGCACGAAGAAGAGGTAGAGCAGAGCGAGGAAGCAGAACTTCAGGATGGTGAGGAGGGATTCGGGCACTGGGAGTTCAGGAGGCCTCGAAGCGGATCACGGTCTTCCCCAGCGTGATCTCGTCGCCGTCGGAGAGCGCCTGCTGCTTGACGCGGGTGCCGTTGACCTTCGAGCCGTTGGTCGACCCGACGTCGACCAGCACGTAGGTCTCGCCGTCGCGCCGGACTTCGGCGTGGCGGCGGCTGACATTGCTGTCCTCGAGCACGACGTCGCACTCGGCCTGGCGTCCGATGGTCACCGGCTCGTCGCCGATGGCGATCCGGGTCCCATCGGGCAGGTGGAGGGACCCGGCGGCGTGGCCGCCCGGCCCGCTGACGATCTCGCTGGCGACGAGGAACTCGCCTTTGCCCATCGACGGGTCGGGTTCCAGCGCCACCTGGACCGGGCCCACGAAGTTGTAGCCCTCGTCGCGGGCATGCTCACGCACCGCCTCGGAGAGTTCCCTGACGAGGGCCTCGGAAAACGAGCTGAACTGCTCGGCGTCGTCGGGGCTCACGGCGATCTGGAAGTGGTTGGGCGCGATCAGGCCGTGCACGCCGACAGTGCGCTGGAGGTCCATCTCCCGGCTCAGCCGACGACCGAGTTCCACGGGCTGCAGCCCGCTTCTGAACGCTTTGGCGAAGGCGCCCTCGACCAGGCGTTCGAGCCGGCGCTCGAACTGCTGCAGTCCCATGCCGCGGCGAGCATAGCTACGCCTAATCGGCGGTCTTCAGGCGAGACCGGGTCAGCTACCCTCGATCTCCCCACGGGCGAGTGGCGGAATTGGCAGACGCGCAGGATTCAGGTTCCTGTGTCCGAAAGGATGTGAGGGTTCAAGTCCCTCCTCGCCCACCGATTGAGCGAACCCTCGTACCTGGCGCTCCTGGGGGAGATCCACGAGCGCCTGCTGCCCCGCACCTACCTGGAGATCGGCGTCCACGAAGGGGACTCGCTGCGTCTCGTCCGTCCAGGGACCCGGGCCGTCGGCGTCGATCCGGAACCTCGGCTACGGGAGCCCCTCGACGCGTCCGTTGTCGCCCTGACGAGCGACGACTTCTTCGCTCGGCACGACCTGGGTGAGGTCTTCGCCGGCGTCCCCCTGGACCTCGTGTTCATCGACGGCATGCACCTGTTCGAGTTCGTGCTCCGCGACATCATCAACGTCGGACGCCACGCGGCGCCGGCCACGACGGTGCTGCTCCACGACTGTTACCCGATCAGCGCCGAGACGGCGACGCGGGAGCACAACACGTACCTGTGGACGGGCGACGTCTGGAAGATCGTGCTGTGCCTGAAGGAGCTCTGTCCGGAAGTCGACGTCCACGTGGTTGACGCACCCCCCGCCGGCCTGGGGATCGTCCGCCACCTCGACCCCGGCGTGAGCGAACGCCTTCAGGGTCGATACGGCGAAGTCGTCGACCGGTTCGTCAACATGGACTACTCGGTGCTCGACGGGGGCAAAGCCGACCTTCTGAACCGCATCGACTACGACTGGGCGGTCATCGAGCCGCTCCTGCCCGCGTCGTTCTAACCGCTGGCGTCCAGCCCGAGGTCTGCGTCGACGATCAGGGCGAACCGGCGGAGGTGTTCGAAGGTGTGCGGGCCTGGCCGGATCGATCCTCACGCCCGCCGACCACGACGCTCTCGCCGTGCGTCTCGGACTCGACTGACCGCACAGCGGATTCTCAGACGAATCTCGCAACGGTCGGAGGTCCGGGGGGCAGGCTGCCCCAATGGCGGCGGTGCTCGAGGTCTCGGTCGAAGCCCCGCCCGTCGCACCGGTCGCAGCGCCCCGTTGGAAGTTGGCGGGAGCTGTCGAGATCGCGGTGGTTGTCGCCTTCTACGAGTGGTACTCGGTCGTGCGGCACTGGGTCGCAGGGTCGACCGGGGCGGCCCAGCGCAACGCCATGCACGTTGTGGCGTGGGAGCGAACGCTCGGGATCTTCAACGAAGCGACGGTGCAGGCGGCGGCGCTGGGTCACCCGGCGGTGATGCGCGCCGCGGCGACGTACTACGGAAGCGCACACTTCGTTGTCCCCGCTGTCGCCCTCGCCGTTCTCTACCGCCGGGACCGCGAGCGGTACTTCACGTGGCGCAACGCGTTGGCGTGGACAAGCGTCCTTGCGGTCGCGGCCTTCGCGCTGTTCCCGACAATGCCGCCTCGCCTGTTGCCCGCTGCGTTCCACTTCACCAACGTCACGACATCGGGCGTCGACCGCGCCTTCGTGCCCAACCTCTACAACGGGTTCGCGGCGATGCCGAGCCTTCACGCCGCCTTCGCCACGTGGTCACTCTGCGCCCTGTGGCCGGTCCTGCGTTCGAAGTGGACACGAGGGTTGCTCGTCACCCATGTCGCGCTGATCATGGCCGTGGTGCTCGTGACCGCCAACCACTACTACCTCGACCTGGTCGGCGGCGTGGCCGTGATGGCCGCGGGGGTGCTCGTCGCCCGGCGGCGAACGCCGAAGTTCGCAGATTTCTCGCGCTCTGCGTGAAATCAGCGGCGCCGGTGGCTGTCCGGCACTCAGGCGACGTGCGCGAGTTGCCGAGAAGAGTACGGAGGAGATCACCCGGCTAGCCCCTTAGAATCAGGCTGTCTGGGCGGGAGGACACCCATGGCCGCGACAACTTCCAATCGAACGCGCTCAGGACGTCGCTCGATGGTCGTCGCCCTGATTTGCGCCATGACCACCGCGCTCCTGTCCATCGCG
>JAFASB010000088.1 GCA_019244985.1 Acidimicrobiia bacterium
CTGGGGCTCGAGGGCCACGTGCAGTTCGTCAGCGGCGTCGCTCCCGAGCGGATGGTGGAGCTGTACAACGAAGCCGAGGTGGCCGTCGTCCCGTCCCTCTACGAGGGCTTCTCGCTGCCGGCCATCGAGGCCATGGCGTGCGGCACCACTCTGGTCGCCACCACCGGCGGCGCCCTCCCCGAGGTCGTCGGCCCCGACGGCCGCAACGCCCTCACCGTGCCCCCCGGTGACCCCGGTGCCCTCGCCGCCGCCATCGGCCGCGTCCTCGACGACGGCGAGCTGCGCCAGCGCCTCGGCACCGCCGGCCGGGCCCACGTCCTCGACCGCTTCACCTGGGCCGAGATGGCCCGCCAGACCGTCGAGCAGTACCGACTCGCCATCGAGGACACGAAGGCGAAGGTGCGCGGCTGATGCTCACCGTGGACTACGACCGGCTGGGGCTGGGCGCCGGCGACCACCTGCTCGACCTGGGGTGCGGCGGCGGGCGCCACGCCTTCGAGGCGCTGCGTCGCGGCGCCAACGTCGTCGCCCTCGACATGTCGGAGGCCGACCTGCGCGAGGCCCTCACCCTGATGGCGGCCATGTCCGAGGCGGGCGAGACCCCGCCGCCGGCAGCCGGTGCCGTCACCAACGGCGACGCCCTCCACCTCCCGTTCCCCGATGCCAGCTTCGACCGTGTCATCGCCGCCGAGGTCATGGAGCACATCCCCGCCGACAGCACAGCCCTCGCCGAGCTGGTGCGGGTCCTCAGGCCGGGCGGCACCATCGCCATCACCGTTCCCCGCTGGCTGCCCGAGCGCATCTGTTGGGCGCTGTCCGACGAGTACCACGGCAAGCCGGGAGGCCACGTCCGCATCTACCGGGCCAGCGAGCTCTCGGCGCGCATGCGCGCCGCCGGCCTCGACGTCACCGGCTCCCACCACGCCCATGCGCTGCACTCCCCGTACTGGTGGATCAAGTGCGCCGTCGGCGTCGACAACAACCAGGCGCTCCCCGCCCGCCTGTACCACCAGTTCCTCGTGTGGGACATCTCCCACCCTGCTTCGCCGCTCCGCCGGCTCGAGCAGGCCCTCAACCCCCTGATCGGCAAGAGCCTCGTGATGTATGCGACCAAGCCCGCCGTTGCGCCGGCCCTACCGAAGGAGCCGGCCCGTGCAGCTGCCTGACGTTCCCGGAATCCTCGAACCCCGGGAGGTCGCCGCCACCGTCGACGTCATCGCCGAGGTGCAGCTGCCCGACGGCATGATCCCCTGGTTCCCGGGCGGCCACTGCGACCCGTGGAACCACGTCGAGGCAGCCATGGCGCTGCTCGTCGGGGGCCGGCGGGCCGAGGCCGAGCGCGCGTTCGAATGGCTGCGCGCCGCTCAGAGGGCCGACGGGTCGTGGCACCACTACTACGTCGACGGTGGGGTCGAGGACCCGAAGTTCGACGCCAACGTGTGCGCCTATCCGGCGACCGGCGTCTGGCACCACTTCCTCGCCACCGGCGACCGCGGCTTCCTCGAGGGGATGTGGCCGGTCATCGAGCGCGCCATCGACTGGGTGCTCGAGCTGCAGACGGCTCGCGGCGAGATCAAGTGGGCCCGCCACGCCGACGGCACGCCGTGGCCCTACGCCATCCTCACGGGGTCCTCGAGCATCTTCCATTCGCTGCGCTGCGCCATTGCCATCGCCCAGGAACTGGGCCACGAGCGCCCCGACTGGGAGCTGTCGGCCGCCCGCCTCGGCTACGTCATCGCCCGGCGCCCCGAGTACTTCGCCCCCAAGAACCGCTGGGCAATGGACTGGTACTACCCGGTGCTGACCGGCGTGCTGACGGGAGACGAGGCGCGCGCCCGCCTCGACGAGCGATGGGACACGTTCGTGATGGAGGGCCTCGGCGTCCGCTGTGTGTCCGACCGCCCGTGGATCACCGCGGCCGAGACGTGCGAGTGCGTCGTCGCCCACGACGCCGTCGGCGAGCAGGGCAAGGCCCTGGCGCTATTCGAATGGGCCCAGCACCTGCGCGTGCCCGACGGCTCGTACTGGACGGGGATGGTGTACCCCGTCGAGAAGACGTTCCCCGGCGGCGAATGCAGCACGTACACCGCTGCGGCCGTCGTCCTGGCGGCCGACGTCCTCGCGGGCACCAATCCCACCTCGGGCCTGTTCCGCGGCGAGACGCTGCCGGTGCTCGACGCCCTGGCCGAGGACGCCGTCGACGACCGCCGATAGCGCAGCGCTGCCGCAGTTCGGCGCGGCCGTGCTCACGGCCATGCCGATGGAGCTGGCGCCCGTCCGCCGGCGCATGCAGGACCCGAAGCCGTTCCCGGCGCTGGGCTCGCGCGCGGTGACCGGCCGCCTCGGCGACGTCGAGGTCGTGGCGACCGCCGTCGGCGTCGGTACACGTCGTGCCGCCGAGACCACGGAACGACTCTTCCGGTCGGCGTCGGTGCCTCTCGTCGCTGTCGTCGGCATCGCCGGGGCGTCGGCGCCACATCTGAAGATCGCCGACGTCGTCGTGCCCGAGTCGGTGATCCACGGGCCCGCGGGGACGACGCACACCTCGACGGCATCGGTCGCCGGCCCCGACCGCAGGGGCACGATCCGCACCCACGACGAGCTGCTCGTCGACCCCG
>JAFASB010000139.1 GCA_019244985.1 Acidimicrobiia bacterium
TCCGGCCACTCATCGCGGGGCTCCGGCGAAGCTCAGCTGGAGTTCGCTCAAGCGGCCCAGTCTGCCACGCCTCGGGGGCCTCGGCTCTAGCCGACGATCGTGAAGCTGAGAGACAGCGGCTTCGAGCGGGCCGCGCCGCTCGTGGCGGTGATCACGAGCGTGTAGTGGCCGGGCTTGAGCTTTCTGTTGTGGGACAGGCCTCCGGCGAACGCGAGGGTGTTCGTGCCGGCGTGACCGGTGAACGAGAGCGTCGCGACCGTCACGGTCCGCCGGCAGCTCGGGCTGTGGCGGTTGTGGGTGGTCGGCGCCACGCACCTGCCGTGCACCTTCCGTCCGCTCACCTGCTGGGTGAAGCTGAACAGCACGGTCGAGGTCTCGTTGAGCTTGAACGAGAACACCGTTCCGACCGTGTGGTGCGTCGCCGACGCCGTCTCAGCCCAGCTCGTGTGCGACTGGTGCGCCTTCGAGAGCGAGGGGATCGCCGCGGTGCGGAACGTGCGATCGGCGCCGTAGGTGGTGCCCGCGGAGCTCGAGGCGACGAGCCGATAGTGGTAGAGCCTCGAGGGCTTCAGATGGGAGATCGTCGCCGCCACCCCCAGCGAGCCCGAGCCGGCACCCGCGGGTGCGCCGGTCGTGTGTGACCCGTACAGGCCCGTCGTCCCGTAGTCGAAGTGGTACGTGGTCGCCTGGCCGTTCGGGTTGACCGATCCCGAGAGCTTCGCGGTGGTCGCCGTGACGGCGGACGCCGCGCCGGTGAGGACGCCCGGCGCCTGCGGGGCGGGGCCGGAGGGGATCGAGCCGCCGCCGCACGCGGCGCTGCCGGACGCCGGAGCTCCGTAGCCCAGGTAGCGGGCGACATAGCCCGTCGGCGGGAGACCGGCGAACGTCACGTTGCCGGAGACGACGAAGTTCCCGGCGCTGTCGACCGTCACCGCGGTGTTCGCGGCGTTGGTGGGCGCCTGCGTGGAGAAATCGGTCGAACCGTTCGGCTCGAGGCCCCACAGCGTCCCGTAGGGGCTGCCGCTGCTCTGGTACTCGCCGGCGGCCACCAGCCGGCTGCCGGGGCCCGGCACGACGCCGTTGGCACCGAGCAGGTCGCCGAGCGGGATGTTCGAGGAGGGCTGCAGCTCGAATCCTCCTCCGAAGCCCGGATCCGGCGTCCCCCCGCAGGTGAGCCTGGTGACGATCGCCTCGGTGTTCCTGGCCGCGACGTTCGCCCCGGCGACGAGGATCCCGCCCGCCGGATCGAGCGCCACGGCGTTGAAGGAGACCGCCGCTCCGCCGTCCTGCGGGTACTTGAGCAGAACCCCACCGTTGTTGAAGCTCGGATCGAGCCCACCGGTCGCGGTCACCCTGGCGACGAACGCGTTGATGACCTCATGGGTCCCGGGGCCGATCGAGCCTGCCAGCACGATTCTTCCGTCGCCCTGCACGGCGACCCCCTTGGCGACCGAGTCCTGGCCCAGATCGACCCCCGCGACGCCGCCGGGGGCGAGGCCGTTGTCCGGAGATCCATCGGCATGAAGGCGGATCACGGCGATCCGCTGGAACTGGTCAGAGCCCACCAATCGTCCCGCCGCGACGATCGTCCCGCCGGGCCCGAGCGCGACCGCGTTCGCGCGACCGCCGGGAAGGGCGCGGAAGATCCCGCCTCCGGCGAATCCGCCGTCGAGCGATCTGCCGTCGGCGCTCAGCCGCTCGACGAGCGCGGTGTTCGAGTCATAGCCGGCGATCACGATCTTGCCGTCCGGCTGGACCACCAGGCCCTTGGCCACTCCCGCGCTCGGGGAGAAGGTGCTCTCGAGGACGCCGCTCGGACTGAAACGGGCGACGACAATCGAGGAGCCGTTGTCACCGGCTGCGACCACTGAGCCGTCGGGTTGCACGCCGACCGCATCGAGCTCCGTTCCCGACGTCAGGGTCGCGGAGCCATCGGCCCCGAAGCTCGTATCGAAGGCGCCCGGGGCGGCTGACGCCACCCCCGGCGCCCACAGGGCGAGCGCGAACGCGCCCGCCGAGAGGGCGAGCGCGCTCGCTCGCTTCAGAGGCCCGAAGCGGCTATCCAAACCCGTGGTAACGGATCACGAACGCGTTGTACGAGAAGAAGTTGTTCGCCGCGCCGGCGATCACGATGCGGCCGCTCGGGTCGATCGTCACCGCGTTTGCCTGGCCGCCGCCGAGCTTCGAGCTCAGCTTCGTGACGGTTGTTCCGGAACCGATCAAGTGCCCGTGAGAGTCGAGCGACCACAGCGCCGGGTAGGCGAAGCCGTTGCCGGCGGACGAGCCACCCGTGGCAACCACCCCGCCGCGGCCGAACGCGATCCCGCCCACGCCGGGGATCGGGCTCGGAAGCCCCGGCCCGGGATGGGAGACGATCGAGACGAGGCCGCCGCCGAACGATCCGATCGGATGGCCGCTGCCGGTGAGGCGTGCGACCAGCGCGTACGCGGAGTTCGCCCCGCCCGAAGCGGCGTACCCGCCGACGGCGAGGCTGCCGTCGGGGGCGACGGCCAGCGCCTGGAACACCGCCGCGGCCCCGCCCTTGACATTCGCGAACACCTGGTAGCTGCCCCCGGAGCCGAAGCCGCGGTCGAGATTGCCGCCCGAGCTGAAGCGGGCGACGAATGCGTTTGGCGTCTGGAAGTTCGGGGTCACGCTGCCGGCCACGACGACCCGGCCGCCGCTCTGGACCCCCACGCCGTAGGCGATGCCGTTGCGGCCGAGGTCCTGCGCGCCATCGGCGATCCGCACACCGCCCGAGCCGAAGTGGTGATCGAGCCGGCCATGCGAGTCGAGCCGCACGACCGCCACGTGCTGCAGGCCATCCGCCCCGGCGCCTCCGCCGGCGACCACGATCTTGCCATCGCTCTGGATCGCCACCGCGCTTCCGGCGGCGACGCCCGCGCCCGAGGTGAGCAGGCTGGCGATGCCGTGGCTGGCGAAGCCGTGGTCGAGGCCGCCGCCGGAGCTGAAGCGCTCGACGAGCATCCCGTCCTGGCCGGTGCCGCTGCGGTCACTGAGGATGCCCACCACGACGATCTTGCCGTCCTTCTGGATCGCCACCCCGCGGCCGATCGAGCCGCCGGTGCTGACGCCGGGGCCGAGCACGACGTGGCCGTGGTTGAAGCCGTGATCGAGCCGCCCGTGGGTGTCGAGCCGCGCGAGCGCCAGCCGGACCGCCCCGTGCGAGATCTGCTCGCCGACGACGACGATCTTGCCGTCGCGCTGGGCGGCCGCGCCGAACAGCTGGTAGCCGGAGCCGAGCGAAGCGACGCCGTGCGATCCGAAGCTCCCGTCGAGTGACGCGGGGGCGGGCCTCGACCTCGCGTTCGCGGCCACGCCCGTGGCCAGGCTTCCCACGGCGAGCAACCCCGCCAGCGCTGTCGCAGTCCTTCTCCCGCTCATCAGGCCTCCGCTTCGGCTTTCAGGACGATGCACCCGCGGTGCGCTCGTCGGCTGACATACACAGTGATCAAGCGCAAACACTAGCGGCGCTCGCAAAGTTGCGGGCGCTCGCAGGTGTGTCAGAGAGACGACAGGCTAGAAACCCGCGAGGCCGTGCGGGGTCCCCACGCCACTCGGCCCGTCGTAGCCTCGCCGCGCCGCGCAGATCGGCCTTCCGGAGCAGCTTCCGTCGCTGCCGCGGGTGATGTCGTGGAAGGCGCCGCGGGCATGTCGCAGTCGCGTGTAGAGGAGGGCCGCGGCGGACTGGTGCGGACCGACCCCTCCGGCGAGGGCGAAAACGGCGGCGATGATCGGCGAGGAGACGCTAGTGCCCTCGATGTCGAACCAGCCCTTCTGGCCCTCGACCGTGCTCGAGGAGTAGAACGGCACCCCGGGGGCCGCCGCAGCCGCGACGTCGGCCAGCGCCCGCTCCGTTCCGCAGCCGACCGCTTTCGCGAACGGCGCCTGCCACGACGGTGCCGGGGTGAACGGGCTGCAGCCGCTCGCCGTGGCGCCACTCGAGTCGTTCCAGACGGTCTCGCCCGCCCACCGGCCGCCGTGTCCGAGGCGCAGGGTGGTGCCGCCGACCGCCACCACCCCCGGGTAGCTGGCCGGCACGTTCGTCGCGTAGGAGAACCCGTCATCGCCGGTGGCAGCGGTGATCACCACGCCAGGGTGGTCGTAGTGCCTGGCGAGGTAGCCGTCAATCGAGGACTCTCCGAGCGAGTAGGTGGTGACGACCTCCCGCGCGCCGAGGCGCACGGCGGTGTCGACCGCGGCCGCGAGATCCTCGCCCGCGTCGCTCGAAGCCTCGACGACGAGCAGCCGGCAGTTCTCGCACAGGCCGTGGACGACCTGCGTGCTCGTCGAGGCCTCCGCTACCCAGTTGCCGCCGCTGGGGTCCGGCGCCGGCAGCGGCGAGCTCAGCCCCTGCTGGTTGACGCGTCGCAGGCAGCCGTGCAGGTGGGAGCAACTGGGCAGCTTGTAGGCGCGCGAGAACGTCGCGAGGTCGTGCTCGAGGGTCGAATCGTCGTAGGCGACGATGACGGCCACCGTGCTCTGATGCCGGGCGCTCCGCGGGAGCTCGTAGGCGGAATGGAGCTGGGCGGGGGTGAGCTCGGCGGCTGGTGCGAGCGAAGCGCTAACAGAACCGCAAAGCACGCCGACGAACGGACACAGAAGGGCCAGGAATGCGCGCCGCATGGTGATGTGAAACCATCTTTGCAGGCAAAGTCGCGGCCTCTACGCCGCCCAGCGGCGGGCCGTGTCCGCTTCTGACATGAACCCGGCGTGCCACGGGGGAACCGAAACTTTCCTTCCGTGGCACCGTTGTGATAGAAGTGCGCCCCACACCTACCTGTAGGCTCGCGCCCGCCCTGACATGGATTGGGCCCGTGTTACTGACGGGAAGAGGTGCAGCGCAATGAACCGCAACACTCCATGAAAGGGGTACATTGCATGTCGTTTCGATCTAGACGCACTTCGGTGCGTCTCGCCGTCGGCTTGATCGCCGCGGTGGTGCCGCTCGTAGGGGCGGGCGCGGCGCAGGCAGCTATCGCGGGGGCCCCACAGCCCTCGTTCAGCGTGCGCCCGACCTACATCAACTCGGCACTCACCGGCGCGAGCACGGCGAGGTTCTGCTTCGACAAGCAGGTAATCGTCAACAACCCCACCGGGTTCGGACTTTCCGGCTACGACACGGACATCGTGCTCACGTCGACCGACGCGACCGCGTCGGGCAACTGCGTGAACGCGACGTTCAGCACCAGCTCGCAGAACGGCGATCTGGGCTCCTACACGGTGGGCGAGGTGGCTGAGGGTGCGGTCCGAGGGCTCAGCGGCGAGGGCAACCGCGCCGACGACACGCCGCTCTCGGGCGCCGGCAACAACAACGGTACGACGGGCCACGAGACCGCGCCTGACCTGGTGAAGACGCAGTACGTCGGCTCTGGCGGAGCCAACCAGATGGCGTTCACGTTCGACCAGCAGCTGAACTCCAACAGCGTCAACGTGGCCGCCAACGCGTTCCACGTCGTGTTCTCGACCGGGCCGAACTGCCCGCCGGGGCTCACGGTGT
>JAFASB010000229.1 GCA_019244985.1 Acidimicrobiia bacterium
GAAGCAGGACGTCCTTGACGTCGCCCTTGAGCACGCCGGCCTGAACGGCGGCGCCGATGGCAACGACCTCGTCGGGGTTGACGCCCTCGTGGGCCTCCTTGCCGCTGAGGCTCTGCACGAGATCCTGCACGGCGGGCATGCGCGTAGACCCGCCCACGAGGATGACGTGGTCGAGGTCGCCCTTGCTGAGCCCGGCGTCCTTGACGGCCTGCTCGAACGGGCCCTTGCAGGCCTCGACCAGGTCAGCGGTGAGCTCCTGGAACTTGGCGCGCGTGAGCTTGTAGTCGAGGTGCAGCGGGCCCTCGTTGGTGGCTGTGATGAACGGCAGGTTGACGGTGGTCTCCTGCACGGCCGAGAGCTCGATCTTGGCCTTCTCGGCGGCCTCCTTCAGGCGCTGCAGAGCCATCTTGTCGGCGCCGAGGTCGACGCCGTGGTCGTTCTTGAAGCTGGTGACGAGCCAGTCGATGACGCGCTGATCCCAGTCGTCACCGCCGAGGTGGGTGTTGCCCGACGTGGACTTCACCTCGAACACGCCCTCGCCGATCTCGAGCACCGACACGTCGAACGTGCCGCCGCCGAGGTCGAAGACGAGGATCGTCTGGTCGCCGCCCTCCTTGTCGAGCCCGTACGCGAGTGCCGCAGCGGTGGGCTCGTTGATGATGCGCAGCACCTCGAGTCCGGCGATCTGGCCGGCTTCCTTCGTGGCTTGGCGCTGGGCGTCGTCGAAGTACGCGGGGACGGTGATGACCGCCTGGCTGACGGTGTCGCCGAGGTAGCTCTCGGCGTCCCTCTTCAGCTTCTGCAGGATGCGGGCGCTGATCTCCTGCGACGTGTACTTCTTGCCGTCGATGTCGATGCTCCAGTTGGTGCCCATGTGGCGCTTCACGGAGCGGATCGTGCGGTCGGGGTTGGTGATGGCCTGACGCTTGGCTACCTCGCCGACCAGCACCTCGCCGGCCTTGGAGAACCCGACCACGCTGGGGGTGGTGCGGGCCCCTTCGGCGTTGGGGATGACGGCGGGCTCGCCCGCCTCGAGCGTCGAGACGACCGAGTTGGTGGTGCCGAGGTCGATGCCGACGGCCTTAGGCATGGTGTTGTTCCTCCGAAGCTGTATGCGATCTGAAGACTCTGAAAACTTGAGTCCGATCGTATCAAGGGCCGGACGGGAGGCATTATTCCTGCTCAAGACGCCTTTCGACGTGAACTCGCCGTAATCTCCGGCCCATGACGGCCCCGGGCCTGGCCGCCCGCGTGGCTGCCCACCCGCTCTGGTATCACACGATCGAGCTGGCGCCGGGGGTGGTGACCCCCGGGTGGTTCGACCTCCGCGGGGCCGTCGAGCGCCTCCCCTGGCCCGACGTGACCGGGCGCCGCTGCCTCGACATCGGGACGTGGGACGGCTTCCTGGCCTTCGAGCTCGAGCGCCGGGGCGCCAGCGAGGTCGTCGCCACCGACATCGCCGGCCCCGCGGACTGGGACCACCTCCCCCGCCAGCGGGCCGACGCCGTCGCCTACCTCGAGGACGCCGCCGGCAGGCAGGGCGCCGGGTTCGCGATCGCGGCCGAGGCGCTGGGCTCCAAGGTCGAGCGCCGGGTGATCAACATCTACGACCTGAGCCCGGACCGCATCGGCACCTTCGACGTCGTCGTGTGCGGCGCGCTCCTGCTCCACCTGCGCAATCCCTTCGACGCCCTGGCCGCGGTGCGGAGCGTCTGCCGGGGCGCCTTCCTCTCCTCCGAGCAGATCGACTCACAGCTGTCGGTGCTCTCGCGCAAGCGTCCCGCGCTGTTCGTCGAGGGCACGGACGGTCGCTGGACGATCCCCAATGCCGCCGGCCACGCCCGCATGCTCGAGATCGCCGGCTTCGACCTGCAGCAACGGACGACGTTCAGCGTCCCGTTCGGCGCCGGCCACCCGCGTACGCCGACGACGCCGCGGGCAGTCGGGCGCCGCCTCGTCCGCCGGCTGGCGGCCGGCGGCACCGGGGTGGCCTATTCGGGCGTGCTCTGCCGCCCGGCCCTCTAGAGCGCGCTACGCCCCGTACTTGGCCAATCGCCCGGCGGCAGCCAGCGCGATCGCCATCAGGTCCTTGGTCGGGCGCAACCCGAGCATCCCCGCCGCGCACCAGCGCTCGCCGAAGCGATCCGTCGCGTCTCGGCCGACCCGGTCGCCCCACATCAGCGCGGGAACGGGGTGCCAGGAGTGGGCAGCCATCTGGCTCGGAGTGGCGTGGTCGCCGGTGACGACGATGACATCGGGGCCGAGCTCGACGATCGACGGGATGGCGGCGTCGAGCGCCTCCACGGCCGCCACCTTGCGGTCGAAATCGCCGTCCTCACCGGCTGAGTCCGTGTACTTGTGGTGGACGAAGAAGTAGTCGAATCGGTCCCAGTGCTCGTTGAGCTGCGCGACCTGCCCGTCGAGATCGACCGCCTTCGGCAGCACCTCCATGCCGACCAGCCGGGCGATGCCGCGGTACATCGGATAGATCGCGACGGCTGCGGGGTTGACGCCGTAACGCTGTTGCATCGACGGCAGCTCGCGGTGTGAGTCGAACCCTCGGAGAAGGAGGGCGTTGGCCTTCGGCTCGTCGGCCAGGAGGCCGCGGACCTGGGCGTCGAGCTCGGCGACCACATCGGCGGCGCGCTTGGCGTCGGGAACCTTGGGCTCCGGTGCCAGCGGCGGGACTCCCGTCGCCTGCGGGTCGGTGTCGGTGACCCGGGCGTCGAGGCCCTCGCCCCGCAGCACGACGAGCACACGGTGCTGGGCCTCGGGAACGAGCACGACGTCGACGCCGTCGATGTCCACGCCCGTGCGGAGCTTCTCCACCACGGCGGCCGCTTGGTCGTCGGGGATGCGCCCGGCGCGGCGGTCGGTGATGTTGCCTGCCTTGTCGAGGCTGGCCAGGTTGCCGCGCGCCGCCACGTCGCCGGGCTTGAGCTCGACGTCGAGCCCGGCGGCGCTCAGGGCACCCCGGCCGAGCTCGTACTCGAGGGGGTCGTAGCCGAACAGGCCCAGGTGGCCGGGGCCCGAGCCGGGCGTGATGCCGGGGCCGACCGGCTCCACGAGCCCGGTCGATCCCTGCGCCGCCAGCTCGTCGAGGTTCGGCGTGGCGGCCTCCTCGAGCTCGCTCCCCCTCGCCGCCGTGGCGTACCCGCCGAGCCCGTCCATCACGACAAGCACGATGCGCGTCTCTGCCGGCTGAACGAGAGTCGAAAGATCAACGCCTGCCATAGAGCACGAGCCTACGGCCGCGGGTTACATTCCACGCATGCCGTTGCGGAAGAAGGACCAGTATCTCGACCACCTCGCCAAGGTGCCGCTCTTCTCGGCGTGCTCGAAGAAGGAGCTGCAGACGATCGCCCGGGCGGCCGACGACGTCGAAGTGCCCGCGGGCAAGGTCCTCGTCGAGGAGGGCAAGCCCGGCCATGAGTTCTTCCTCATCATCAATGGCAACGCCTCGGTGAAGCGCGGGAAGAAGGAGGTCGTCAAGCTCGGACCCGGGCAGTACTTCGGCGAGCTGGCGCTCCTCGACCGTGGGCCCCGCTCGGCGTCGGTCGTCGCGAAGGACGACATGGAGCTGCTCGTGCTCGGCCAGCGCGAGTTCGCGGGTGTCATCGACGAGGTGCCGACGCTGGCCCACAAGCTGCTGACGTCGATGGCCCAGCGCCTGCGCGAAGCAGACGCCAAGGCCTACTCGCACTAGGGAGCAGGCGCGTACGGCTCCGCGAGGAGCCACACGTGGGGAACGCCGAAGCGGAACAGGGCGCGCCGCGGAACGTTGCGCCAACCCGGAAGCCTCCCCGGCCAACGAGGGCCGCTACCAAACCGCTCGAGGAAGGGCCGGCCGGCACCGACCACCCTCCACCCGGCTGACTCCATCTGGCGTCGCAGGCCGGCGATGTTCGGGTAGTTCCAGAACGGCTGCTGTCCCTCGAAGAGCTCCACGACGGGGCTCGACGGGTACAGCACCGTCTTGGAGACGGAGAAGACGGCGCAGACGAGAAGCCTGCCGTCCACAACCCGGCGCACGGCAGCGAGCGCCCCCACGGGATCCCGCAGGTGGTGCAGGAGCGTGCCGAAGAACGCGAACTCGAAGCTCCCGACGCGTTCGGGCACCAGGTCATAGACCGAGATGTCGACGCGCTCGACGGCCGAACCCAGCGCGTCCCGGGCGACGGTGAAGGCACCCCAGCGGCGGGCGAGCTCCTCGCGCGCCTCGGCGCTGAAGGCGGGCACGGCGACCGGCCAGTCGAGGTCGGCCGGATCGGCGACGTCGATCGCCGTCACCGCGGCCGCGCCCCGCCGCTCCATCTCGAAGGCCCAGAAGCCATCGTGGGTGCCGACGTCGAGGCAGCGCATGCCGTGCAGCGACTCCGGAAGCGGCACCTTGGCCAGCGTCGGCCTGAGGTCGTACTCGCCCGGCGTCACGACCCCGCCCGGGAGTTCAATGGTGTGGTACCAGGGAACCGCCGCCACCCGGGCCCGGAGGCTGTCGACGGACGCATCCTCGGACATCGGACCGCGGAACCTACCCCGTGTAGGTTCCTGGGCCGTGCGACGTCTCCGTCTCAAGCCGCATCACATCGCCATCGCCCTGGGACTGTTCTGGTTCCTGGCCCTGATCGCTTCGGACGTCATCTCGTCGATCCTCGGCTTCCACGATCACTCCACTATTCAGCGCGAGACGTTCATCCACATCCCGTACGCCCTGCGGACGCTGTTCTACGCCACGATGGCGATCCTGTTCTTCGCCTGCGGGTATCTGTTCTCGCTGCGCATCCGCAACTGGACGAGGGGAAAGCCCGAGAACCGGTCGACCACCTCGAAGAACTTCGAGCGCCGGGCCAAGGATCTGCGCGACGGCCTCTACATGCGCACGCTGCTGCGCGACCCGGCGGCCGGCATCATGCACTCGCTCATCTACTTCGGGTTCATCGGGCTGTTCATCGTCACGATCATCAGCCAGATCCAGGAGCAGCTGCCCGAGTCGTGGAAGTTCCTGCACGGGACGACCTACCAGGGCTACGGCGCCTTCGCCGACGCCGTCGGCGTGATGTTCACCGTCGGCGTGCTCTGGGCGATCGGCCGGCGCTACTTCGCCCCGCCGTACCGCATCCGCAGCAAGACGCGGCCCGAGGACCACGTGATCCTCACCATGTTCCTCATCCTCCCGCTGACGGGCTTCGTCATCGAGGGCCTGCACATCTCCGCCATCGGCCATCCCCACTGGGAGCAGTGGCGGTTCATCGGTTACAACCTCTCTTCGCTGCTCTCGGGCTCGCACCTCGGGTGGTACCGCGCCATCTGGGTGCTGCACATCGGCCTGTTCGGCATGTTCCTGTTGCTGCTGCCCACGACGAAGCTGCGGCACATGTTCACGTCGCCGACGAACATGTACCTGCGCGACCGCAACCGTCCCAAGGGCGCCATGAAGCCGCTGCCCAACCTCATGGAGACCGAGCTCGAGAGCTTCGGCGCCAGCATGATCGAGGACTTCACGTGGAAGCAGCTGCTCGACACCGACGCCTGCACGATCTGCGGGCGCTGCACCAGCGTGTGTCCGGCGCACGCGACGGGCAAGCCCCTCGACCCCCGCGAGATCGTCCTCAAGGTCGGCAACGTGATGGCCGCCACCGGCCCCGACGGCCAGCGGGTGTCGCCCGTCGTCGGTGAGGACCCCGCCATCAGCATCAAAGCCGACTCCGTCTTCGAGCGCATCGACCCCGAGGAGATTTGGGCGTGCACGTCGTGCAAGGCGTGCGACGAGATCTGTCCGGTGAACATCGAGATCCTCGACAAGATCCTCGACATGCGGCGCTACCTGTCCCTGATGGAGTCGAACTTCCCCACCGAGCTCGGCACCGCCTACCGGGCCATGGAGAACCAGCAGAACCCGTGGGGAATGAGCCAGAGCGAGCGCGCCGACTGGGCCGAGGGCATCCCCGTCGAGGTCCCGATCGTCGACGGCAGCGGCCCGTTCGACCACGAGTTCCTCTACTGGGTCGGCTGCGCCGGGTCCTTCGACGACAAGAACAAGAAGGTCACCCAGGCGATGGCCAAGCTCATGCACCGGGCCGACATCGACTTCGCCATCCTCGGCCCTTCCGAGCTGTGCACGGGTGACCCGGCCCGCCGGTCGGGCAACGAGTACATCTTCCAGATGCTCGCCACTCAGAACATCGAGACGCTGAACGGGCTCGGCGTGCGCAAGATCGTCACCCAGTGCCCGCACTGCTTCAACACGATCAAGAACGAGTATCCGCAGCTCGGCGGCCACTATGAGGTCGTCCACCACAGCCAGTTCCTCGAGTGGCTGGTCGACACCGGCAAGCTCCGCCTCGACGGCGCCAGCCTCGAAGAGCGCGTCGTGTATCACGACTCCTGCTACCTCGGCCGTCACAACGACGTGTACATGGCCCCGCGCAAGGTGCTCGGCAAGCTCAAGGGCATCGACATCGTCGAGGCGCCCCGGAGCGGCACCAAGGGCATGTGCTGCGGCGCGGGCGGGGCGCGCATGTGGATGGAGGAGAAGATCGGCACCAAGGTCAACACGGCGCGTTCACGCGAGCTGCTGAACACCGGTGCCGAGCGCGTCGCCGTCGCCTGCCCCTACTGCTACATCATGATCGACGACGGCGTGAAGGAGCACGGCCGTGACGACGTCGTCGTCCAGGACATCTCCATGCACCTGCTCGACGCCATCGAGCGGGCCGAGCAGCCGGCAGCCGACCGCCTCCCCGACACACCCGGCGGCGCCGAGGTGCACCAGCCCACGGCGTCGGACGAGCCGGCGACGACGTAACTAGCGGTCGCGGAAGTTCTCGAAGTAGCGGCTGGGCGTCGGGCCCCGCTGGCCCTGGTACTTCGAGCCGACACCCTTTGACCCGTAGGGCTGGTCGGCCGCCGTCGTCATCTTCAGGAACGAGATCTGGCCGATCTTCATCCCCGGATAGAGGGTGATCGGCAGGTTGGCGACGTTCGACAGCTCGAGGGTCAGGTGCCCGTCCCAACCGGCGTCGACGAATCCGGCGGTGCTGTGGATGAGGAGTCCGAGGCGGCCGAGGCTCGACTTGCCCTCCAACCGGGCCACCAAGTCGTCGGGCAGCGCCACCCGCTCGGCGGTGGACCCGAGGACGAACTCGCCCGGGTGGAGGATGAAGCGATCCTCTTCCTTGATCTCGACGAGCTCGGTGAGCTCCTCCTGGTCCTCCTTCACATCGATGAGTCCCATCGTGTGGTTCAGAAACACCCGAAAG
>JAFASB010000407.1 GCA_019244985.1 Acidimicrobiia bacterium
CTCGGTTGCGTCGGGTTGCTCGGTTACGCTCGACCACTCGACCGCTTCGGGCGGCATGTGCGGTCCGAACAAGGGTGGGGCTGCTGCCTCGGCCTCGATGCCTGCCAACGCGGTCGCGGGCAACCCCAGCTTCGCGGGCTAACACCAAATACAACAGCGTTCAGTCGGCTCGCCGGTTTCTGTGCCGGCGAGCCGACTCGCGTCCGCACGCGGCTCCCGAGTCCATCTGAGACCGACGGGTAAGATGCGCCCACATGGGGTGGTGTCACGAGTTCGGCCCCCAGATCCGTGAGGGCTGCGGCCACCCAATGCGGGCGGGCGAGAGCGCCTGCTCTTGTCCGCAGTGCGGTGTCGTCTGTCGGGGGCGGTTCGCGGGATGTGCCGAGGTGTGGGCACGTGGCCCCCGTGAAGTCCACGTGGTGTCGCCGCCCGCCGCATTGGCCCGCCGAGCGCCGACACCCGCACGCGTCTCGTACGCGCCCGATCAGCCTTCCGGTGCCGACCAGGCCCGCACCGAAGTCCTGTCGTGGCTCCAGGCCGCCTTCGACGGCCTCCGCGACGAGCTGAGCGTCCTCGCCGGGAGTCTGGCCCGACAGCAGGCCGTCCTCAGCGACCTCTCCGAGAACCGTGACAGCGAGGTGGCCACCGCCCTGGCAGAGGTGAAGGACTGGGCCGCAGAGCTGCGGAACGAGACGCTGCGACTGCAGGGATTCGAACGTGCGGTCGCCGACCAGCTGCGTGCCGACGTGTCCGCCACGATCTCCGAAGGTGTCGACCGCATGGTCACGACCCAGGACAACACGGTGGCGAACCACAACGACGACGTCCGCCAGGCGTTGGCGCAGGTCGAGGAACGGGCCGCCGCGCTGCGCGAAGAGACGGACCGCTTGCAGGACTTCGGGCAGAACCTGGCCGAGCAGCTCCGGACCGAAGTCGCCAAGACCGTCCAGGACGGGATGGCGAGCCTCATGGCCGCGGCCGCCGCGAAGACGGAGAGCACGGAGACGACCCCCGAGCCGGCAGCGACTGCGGCCCCGGCGCCCGACCTGGCTGCCGAGCTGCGCGAGGAGACCGCACGGCTGCAGCGCTTCGGCGAGACGCTCGCCGACAGCGTGCGCGACGCCGTGACCTCGGCGCTGCAGAACGCGCAGCTGGCAACGCCGGAGGAGGTGCCCACCGTTTCGGCTCCGCCTGCAGCGGCGACTGTGGCGCCGTTCGCACCGGAGCCCGCGGCCGTCGCCGCGGCGACCCCCGAGCCTGCGGCGGCGGTCGCGGAGCCCACCCCCGCGCGGGCCTCCAAGAAGTCGCCGCCGTCCTCGTCGGGCGCGGTGTCGGTCCCCGCAGCCCTCGAGCTGCCATCGGGCGCGCTCGTCGGGCCCACGCTGGCGACCGCGGCCGTCGACGCCCTCACCCTCGCACGCGTCGGGCGCCGCCGCCGGCGCATCCCCACCACGCCTGCGGCCGGACTGCATCGTGCCGACCCCCTGCTCACCGACATGCTCCGCCGCCTCGAGCGGTTCGCCCTGGGGAGGCGCACCGGCACGACAGCGCGGGCCCGCACCGCCGAGGCCACCGGGCGCTGGGGCATCGACGCCCTGCCCGTCGCCGCTGTCGCCGACAGTGAGGTGGCCGTCGACCTGCGCGAGCTCAACGGTCTGGCGCTCACCGGCGCCGGCGCGGCCGCCGTCGCCCGGGCCATGGCCGTCACGTTCTTCTGCCGCCACCGGCGGCCCGCCGAGGTGATCCTGGTCGGTGACGACCTGTTGCCTGGCACACCGGGCGTCCCCGGTCTTTCGCGTGCGACGACGGTCGACGACGCCCTCGTGGCGCTCGGCATCGTCACCGACGACAACGAGCTCGAGGGCGACGAAGGTGAGCAGACGGCGTCGCACCGGGCTCCTGCGCCGCGGCTGACGTTCGTGTCCGGCGTGGGTGACGCCGACGTCGAGCGGCTACGCCAGAGCGTCGACCAGCGGCCTGAGCTCGGCGTCACCGTTGTGATCGTCGGCACGCGGGCGGCGGCGTCGGCCACGATCGATGTCGACGACGCGGGAACGCCGGTTTCGGCGGAGCCGACAGCGTGGTTCGACCGTTTCGGCGAGTCACGAATGCTGTCGCTTCAGCCGGTCGAGGCCGCGGAGCTCGTCGCCCTTGCCGACGCGTCGCGGCGCGACGGCGACGACCTCCTCGCGCCAGAGCTGAACGGTGAGGTGTGCAACGTCACCGACATCGTCGGGCGCTCGGCGACGCGAGCCGAACCCCTGATCGACGTGCGCATGCTCGGCTCGTTCCGCATCGAAGTCGGCGGCGAGGAGATCAGGGGCGGCCTGCGCACCAAGGCGCGCGAGCTGCTCGCCTTCCACCTGCTGCATCCCGAAGGGGCGTCGCTCGACGCCGCCGTCGAAGCCCTGTGGCCGGAGGCTGACCCCGGGCGCGGCTCGGAGTGGTTCTGGACGGCATTGGGCAACCTCCGCAGCCGGCTGCGGACGGCATGCGGCATCAAGGACATGAAGATCATCGACCGCGTCGGCGACACCTACCGTCTCGAGGTCGACCGCTTCGGCGTCGACGTGTGGCGGTTCGAGGAGTCTCTGGCCGCGTCGTCACCGGGCACGCGCGATGCGGTGCCGACCACCGACGACCTCGAACGAGCGGTGGCGGAGTACAACGGCGAGCTGCTCACCGGCGACCCGTGGCAGTGGGTCGAGGGCGCCCGGGAGGATCTTCGCCGACGCGCTCTCGACGCCGTCGCCCATCTCGCCGAGCGCAGGATGGAGGCCGGCGACCCCGACGGCGCCCTGACCGCCCTCGAGCACGGTCTCGAGATCGACGCCATCTCCGAGGAGCTCTACCGCCGCACGATGGACATCCAGGGCCAGCTCAGCCGGCGCGACGCCATCCGCGGGACGTTCCGACTGCTGCAGGCGCGGCTGGCGGCCTACGGTCTCACGCCCGATGCCACGACCGAGAAGGTGTTCGGGGACCTCGTCGCCCGCGCCTGAACGACCGGCCCTCCCCCTGCGGAGCCGCTGACTTTCCTACGCTGCACGCTGTGCAGCAGGTCCTCGGAGACAGGTATCGCGTCGAACGCCTCGTCGAACGCGGCGTCTTGACCGATGACTACGAGGCGACCGACCTCACACTCGAACGGCGCGTGCTCCTGAAGGTCCTCAAGGAGGAGCTCGACGAAGAGCCCGCCGTGCGTCAGCTGTTCGAAGACGCTGCGCACGGTGCGGCTGTCCTCAACCATCCGAACATCGTGGGCACGCTCGACTCCGGCGACGACGACGGCATCTCCTACGTCGTCACCGAGTACGTCGACGATCCCACCCTCAAAGAGGTCCTCGCCGACGGGCCGTTGCCTCCGCGTCGCGTGGCGGAGGTCGGCGTCGACGTCGCATCTGCACTCGCCTACGCCCACGACCAGGGTGCGCTGTTTCGCGGGCTGAGCCCGCGGGATGTGTTCGTCGATCCCCACGGTGAGGCGCGCCTCCGCGACTTCGGCTTCACACGAGTCGCCGAACGGGCGCGCAGTCTCGACCGCGACGCACGTCTCGCCGAGGCCGCCTACGTGGCGCCCGAGCGCGTGCGCGGCGAACCGGCCGACGTCCGCACCGACGTGTACGGACTGGGGCTGGTGCTCTACGAAGCGGCGACGGGGCGCCCGGCTGCGGTCGGCGACTCGCCGGGCGACCTCGCCCGCCAGCAGCTCGAGGTCCATCCGCCGCGCCCGAGCGAGGTCAACCCCGCGCTGCCGCGCGAGCTCGAGTCCGTGATGGCCCGCATGCTCGCGAAGAATCGGGATGCCCGTCTGCCGAATGCGGGCGCCGTGCTCCAAGAGCTCACGGCTCTGCTCGACAGCGGCGCCCTCGACGCTGCGGGTACGACCGTCGCCATGGCGCCGCCGCCGATGGCGCCGCCGGGCGCTCCCGAGTACGACCACGACGACGAGTACTACGACACCGAGGAGCCGATCGCGGCGGCGGCTGCAGCAGCGGCGGCCGCTGGCGCCGGGGCGGGCCACATCGTGCGTATAGGCGCCAACGACTCCACGACCGTCCTCCCTGCGCCGCCCCCCGCCTACCGATACGACGACGAACGACGCCGCCCGCCGTGGATCCTCTGGGCGGCCCTTGCCGGCGTCGTGCTGATCGTCATCCTCATCGTCGTGGCCCTCTCGGGCGGCGGCGGAGGAGGGACGTCGACGGTCGCCGTGCCGAATGTGGTCAACCAGACCCAGGACGACGCCATCGCCTCGCTGACCCGAGCCGGCCTCAAAGCGAATGCGGTCAGCATCCCCAACGACACTGTCACCCAGGGTGTGGTCTACGCCGAGGATCCGGCTTCGGGCAAGAAGGTCAAGAAGGGGTCGACCGTCAACCTGTCCGTCAGCTCCGGCCCGGCCGAGACGACCACAACGTCGTCGTCGACGAGCGTGCCGACGTCGACGACCGTTCGTCACACGACGACGACGATCAAGCGGACGACCACGACCATCCGGCGGGTGACGACGACGGCGCCGCACGCGCCGACGACCCACGCGACCACGGCGACGACCACCGCGCCGGCAACGACCTTGGGGACGGCCCCGCCGGTCACCTGATTTTTTCGCAGCAGCTCAGATCGAAGAGGGGGCAGGCCAGCGCCGCCTGGGCCGGCGCCAGGAGGCGGTGGATGCTTACAGGGAGGCGCTGTCTTTCACCGCGTCAGAGTCTGAGCAGCGCTACTTGCGCCGGCGACTGGACGAAGTGCGTTCGCCGACGACGCGCGCCACCTGACCCCA
>JAFASB010000516.1 GCA_019244985.1 Acidimicrobiia bacterium
GCGACGCCCATCAATAGACCGACGTGTGCCACCAGGTCCCGATCGTTGCCCGTGACCGACACCACGACGCGGCGATAGCGTCGACCGGCGAGCCCAAGAGTTCCACGACCACTTAGGAACCCAGCGAGCCACAGGGACTCCCCCGGCGAGAGGCTCTGGAGGGCAGAAGTGCCCCTACACGCGCGCGTGCGTTGCACCCGCTGCGACCTCCCATTCCGCGCGAGGAACTGCGGCCCACTGCCGCCCGGATGCCGGCGCAACGTCATAGGTGCGAAGGCGGGGGACCAAATCACTGTCTGTGTGCAGCCACGTGTCAATCGGCACGAGTGAGCCCTGGGTTCGATCGGCCCACTCGACACCGTCCGCCAATGAATCAACGAGTCTGTCCTCGAAGGGGGGCTGGAACCCGCGACCGACGTGGTACGAAGGTCGGCCTCGCCCGAGGCCGCTCGAGGGGTTGATTTCCTTCAGGAGGTATGACGCGACACATCGCGCGCGGTCCAATTTGGACCGAGCGCCCGTTCGCTCGATATCCACCGCACCGGCAGTCCAGAGCCGTGAAGCGAGTTCGGACAGACCGTGACCCTGTAGAGCCAGGTGCACGTGCCACCGGGACTCCAGACCTCCCTCGCGAACCCAGCAGTATGGAAACGCGTCCCCGCCCGCAGCGCGGCGAAGTCGTCGAATGAAGCCCCGCATGTCCTTATCGATGGTCTGTTCGGTGGAGGGTTCGTCGGCGTAAGTGAGCGTGAACAGGGTCGTGAGTCGGTTCGCGGCGCAATAGCGGCGCACTTTGGCGCGCGCGCGAGCAATCGCCTTCGCTCTTGCGTCGGCTGCCCACGACGTCGATGCAACCGACGCACGAGCGCGGGATCGGGCGGGGCGGATGACCGCCTCCCCGGCTTTGAGCCACGAGCGAACATGGAACGAAGTTGTTACCTGGTCAAGCTCCGAAGGAACCTCGGTCATCGGACCGCCGCAACCGTGTTGCGCTCGAGAAACGCGTCCAGTTCGCTCGGATCGAAGAGCAGCTTGCCGCCGAGCTTGATGCCGGTGAGCCTGCGTTCCGCCCAAAGGCGCCGCACATGGCGCTCAGAGGTGCCGAGGTATTGGGCCGCGCGCGCGACGTTGATCGGCGGGCGGCGCGTCAAATCGTGAGCCATGCGGCCAGTCCACCCGACAAACCACGCGCGATGTGGTGAGGAAGCGCCGTGGACAGCGCCGGTTTACGACAAGACCGACACGTTCATGCTGGTCAGATCGGGATTGACAGGGCTGGCACGGTGCACCGCGCGCGACGATGGCGCGCGTTACGTCCTCGAGGCTCCCCGCTGTATCGACTCCGGCTCACTCATGCCCGAAAAGCATTTCGCCGATCTTGGCTGCCGCCTCGCGATGCATCGTCGGCGTGGCGTGGCTGTACAGGTTCATGAAAAGTGTCGGATCGGCATGTCCGAGTCGTTCGGCCGCGACCTTCGGAGGCACACCACTCGCCAGCATGAGCGTCGCGCTGGTGTGCCGGAGACCATGAGCCGTCACACGCGGAAGTCCTAGTTCGCTCGTATGTCTGCCGAGCAAGCGCGACAGATACTGCGGGTGGTAGGCGCCGCCACTCGGTTTCGTGAACACGTAGTCCGACTCGTCATAGTTGGCTGCGACCAGCCGCTCTTCGCTCTGAAGTGCGCGCTGCATGCGCAGGATGGCTAGGAGTCCCGTATCCAGTTCGATACTCCTCACCGCCTCGCGACTCTTGCCCACAGAGGGCACGAGTGCATATCCCAATGTGGCTGCGAACTCCACGATGTGAACGCGGCCGCGAGAACCGTCGACGTTCTTCCATTGGAGCCAGACGAGTTCACCGATCCGAACGCCGGAGCCCAGAAGGAACGCCCATACCGGGTACGTCCGGTCGTGCTCCATCAACGACAGGAACTCGCGTGCCTGCTCGGGGGACCAGTGGCGTGGAACTGATCGCGGCCGAACGGGCCTCGGTGCCGAAACTAGTGGGTTGTACGACACGAGTCCGCGGGCTGCAGCTTCCTTGAAGGCGCCGGCGAGTGGAGCTCGCGCTAGGCGGATGGTATTCGGACTCAATGGCTTGGCGTTTTTAGCGCCCCCACTGGTCGCCAAGCGGCGCTGCCACTCAATCACCAGGTCGGATGTCACCCCCGTGACCCTGTAGTGGCCCAGATACGGCCGTACGTACGCGTCCGCGTACTTGCGGTAGTCGTATCGGGTCTTCGCCGACAGACGCCTGTCGACGTCGATGCCGTCGAGATACAGGTCAAGGAGGTCATCCACGGATATTCCTCGCGTGGCCCGCCAACCCCCTGTCGACGCCACTCGTTCTAGAAACTCACGTCGCGCTTTCCCGGCATCGCTGGCCGTTCGATATCCGCGCCGAGTTACTTGGACCCGCTTACGGGTGCGCGGGTCTCGACCAGCCGTGGCCTTGAAGTACCACCGACCACGACCGTCGGGATATACGCCTTCGGGCCTCGCAGGCACCGGCAACCCCCATTCAGAGAACTCTTGGTTCTCAGGATGTTCCCACGGGGGTGTGACATGGCGGTCGTCGATAGATCCGAGACTCTCTGACCAGCAAGACGTGAGCGCGCTCGGAGGGATTCGAACCCCCAACCTTCTGATCCGTAGTCAGATGCTCTAATCCATTGAGCTACGAGCGCCGGTTGGAGCACACAACTCTACTCGGGGCCCCTCGCCGATCGTTCTGGCGGTCGTGGACGTCCTATAGCGACACCTACGACCGCCAGAACGAGTTGGCGTGGGCGCGGCCAGGCACAGGGGCCTGACTCGCACAGCGGAGAGGGAGGGATTTGAACCCTCGAGGAGCCTCAACGGCCCCTAATCGCTTAGCAGGCGATCACCTTCGGCCTCTCGGTCACCTCTCCGAGGGAACGAAGTCTACGAGGAAGCGGAGCGGGAGGGATTCGAACCCCCGGGCCCTTGCAGGCCTCCGGTTTTCAAGACCGGTGCGTTAGTCCACTCCGCCACCGCTCCGACGTGGACGTTACCTGCGAACCTTGTATCGGAGACTGGCGATCCAGTCGTCGGCGGCCTTCCATTTGGCCTCGGCGTCGCGGCGCACGGCGGGTCCGTGCTCGCTGGCAGCGGGGTATGAACCGAGGAACTTCACGTTCTTCAGTTGCGCGTGCAGGTCGCGGAGGCAGTCGGCCACGATCTCGTCGTCGACGTGGCCTTCGAGGTCGATGATGAAGCAGTACTCGCCGAGCGCCTTCTTTGTCGGCCGTGAGGCGAGCCGCGTCAGGTTGAGATTGCGGGCGGTGAACTGGCCGAGGATGCCGTGCAGACTGCCAGGGCGGTCGGCCTGCTGGAAGCACACGATGCTCGTCTTGTCGTGGCCGGTGATCGGCGGGATTGCCTCGCGTGCCACGAGGACGAAACGGGTCATGTTTTCTTCGTTGTCCTCGACGTCGGCGGCGATCACCTCGAGTCCGTAGAGCTTGGCCGCCAACGCCGTACCCAGGGCCGCAGTCCCCGCGGGACGCTCGGACGCCACCAGCTGCACGGCCTCGGCGGTCGAGTTGGCGGCCACGATCTCGACGCCGGGCAGCTCCCGTTCGAAAAAATCCCGGCACTGGGCGAGGGCATCCGGGAACGAGACGACACGCCGCACGTCGCCCAGAGCCAGGCCCGGCGGCGCCACGAGGTTCTGGCGGATCGGCAGCACGACCTCGCGCTGGATCAAGAGCTCGTGCTCGAACACGAGTAGGTCCATCACGAGACGCACCGTGCCCTCGATGGAGTTCTCCAGAGCGACGAACCCGTGATCAACGTCGCCGTCGGTCGTGGCCCGGAGGACGTCGGGGAACGACGGCATCGCGACCAGCTCGGCCTCGGCCAGGTCGGGCTGGCTCAGCAGGGCCTCCTCGGTGAAGGTCCCGGCCGGTCCCAGGAAGGCGATGCGCGTCACCGTGCGAGGATACTGACGAGACTTATGGACGAACCGACCCTGCGTCAGCTGCTTGACGACGTCCGCGACGGGACGATGACCGCCGACGCCGCGGTCGCCCGCCTCCGGCGCCTCCCGTTCGCCGACCTGGGCTTCGCGCGCGTCGACCACCACCGTGCACTGCGCCAGGGCCTGGCCGAGGCCGTGTACGCCCCGGGGAAGACGCCGGAACAGTGCGCGGCGCTCGTCGCCGAGCTGCTCGCCGAGGACGACCGGGGGCCGGTCATCCTGAGCCGCGCCAACGACGAGCAGATCGCAGCGGCGACCGCCAGGAGCGCGAACGGGACGCGTACCGGCCACACCGTGGTCTGGCGCCCGCGCCTCGACCGCCCGGGCCGCGTCCTCGTGGTCACCGCGGGGACGGCCGATCTGCCGGTCGCCGAGGAGTGCGTCGCCACCCTCGTCGGCTACGGATTCGCGCCCCATCTGCTCACCGACGTGGGCGTCGCCGGCGTGCACCGCCTCACTGCGTCGGTCGACGACCTTCTCGACGCAGACGCTGTCGTCGTCGTGGCCGGCATGGAAGGCGCGCTCGCCAGCCTCGTGGGCGGGATAACACCCGCACCCGTGGTCGCCGTGCCCACGAGCGTCGGCTACGGCGCCGCCCTCGAAGGGGTCACCGCGCTCCTCGCCATGCTGTCGTCCTGCGCCGCGGGCCTCACCGTGGTCGGGATCGACAACGGCTTCGGCGCCGCCTGCGCGGTGGCCCGCCTACTCCCCGGCTGACACGACCGATGCCCAAGCCCACCCTTGCCTGGTTCCACTGCTTCTCCGGTATCGCCGGCGACATGGCGCTGGGCAGCCTGGTCGACGCCGGCGCCGATCTTGACCAGATCCGGCGATTGCTGGACCGGCTGCCGATCGGCGGATGGGAGCTCGAAGCCGAAGCGGTCCTTCGCGCCGGCGTGGGCGCCACGCAGGTCCATGTGCGCGCCGAAGAGGACGGCGTCGTCCGCACCTACGCCCACATCTCGGGCATCGTCGACGAGGCCCGGCTGCCCGACCGGGTTCGTGACCGGGCCCAAGCGGTCTTCGCGGCGATGGCAGAGGTCGAAGGTCGTCTGCACCGGCGCCCCCCGGCCCAGGTCCACTTCCACGAGCTGGGCGGGATCGACGCGATCGTCGACGTGGTCGGAACGTGCGCGGGGCTCGAGCTCCTCGAGGTCGACGAGGTGTGGGCCAGCCCCATCGCCACCGGTATCGGCATGGTCCGCTCCGCCCACGGGATGCTGCCCAACCCGGCGCCGGCCGTCGTCGCCCTCTTGGCCGGCGCGCCCACATACGGCCGTGACGTCAACGTCGAGCTCGTCACGCCGACCGGCGCGGCGTTGGTCGCTGCCCTCGCGGTCGGCTACGGCCCGCTCCCGCCGATGACGATCGCCGCGACCGGTTTCGGCGCGGGGTCGCGCGACCTCGACGGCCTGCCCAACACCACCCAGGTCGTGCTGGGCGAGGCGACCGGCGACGGTCTCGAGCCCGGCCACGACGACGGACAGCCGGTCGTGCTCCTCGAGGTCAACGTCGACGACGCCACCGGCGAGACACTGGCCCATGCCGTCGCCGCCCTGCTCGACGCGGGCGCCCACGACGCGTGGGTCACGCCGATCGTCATGAAGAAGGGCCGTCCGGCGCACACCGTCAGCGCCCTGGCCGACGGTGCGCTGGCCGAGCAGGTCAGCCGGGTGCTCGTCGGCGAGACGGGATCGCTGGGCGTGCGGGGTCAGACGCTCCGGCGCTGGCCGGCCGCCCGGTCGACGAGTGAGGTGGAGGTGGACGGGCTGCCCGTGCGCGTCAAAGTCAGCGTGGGGCGGGTCAAGGTCGAGCACGACGACGCGGCGCGGGCCGCCCGCCGGTCGGGCCTGCCCCTCCGTGAGGTCGTCGCCCGGGCTGAAGCGGCATGGCGCAGGCGCCAGGCCGACGCCGGTCCGGGGCCCGCCGACGACGCCGGCTGAACCTGGGCGATATCTGGGAAAACCAAAGGGCCTTGCTCCCAGCGGGGCCACGTAGGAGACTGTTCGGCACTCCCTCTTAGCCGAGTCGGAGTACGGAAAGGCCCCCTCCTCCTCGCCAGGGGGTCTTTCCTGTTCTCAGGGAGTGGTGCAGTCGCCACCTACAGGGGTGCCCCTGCCCGGATTGTGGGCGGACGCCGTCCGTGGTGAAGCCGTCGGCGGTGGGCGCGGTCGGCACGCGTGGACGTCGCCGAGGTGCTGCGGACCGAGTGAGAGAAACGCGTGTGGCTGCGAGGGCGCCGGGTAGGCAACAGCCGTGGTCGCCCGCCAGCTCCACGCGCCCTGTGCCGTGTGCGGCGTGTCGAGCTCCGACGGCCTGTTTCCCCCGGCATCGGTGAAGTCGGATGTGTACCGACCGGTCACGCCTCGGGTTCCGCTCTGCGCCGACCACAAGGTGCAGTTCCTGCGCGGCGACCTGGCGTTCCCCCGATGGTGTCCGACGTGTGACGCCTACCGCGCGGATGGTCACGCTCATCCGTCGGGCCGGCGGCGCACGCCGGCGTCGACCGACCTCGTTACGGGTTGACGGTCTGGGTCTTGGCGTTGGAGATGCTGGGGTTGAACGTGCCGTCGCCGCTGTAGCCGACCTTCAGGCTGTGGCTGCCAACCGAGAGCGCCGAGGTGGTGAATGTGGCGTGTCCGGTCCCGTCGAGGGTCGTGGAGAGGATCATGTTGCTGCCGTCGAACAGCCAAGCTGTTCCGGTCGCACCCGCGGTCACGGTGGCAGTGATCGTCACCGTCTGCGTTGACCTCGAGGGGTTGGGCGTCGACACCACGCTCGTGGTCGACGACTTGGCACCCGAACGGTTGACCTTCTGGAACAGGGCGCCCGAGGTGACCTGCGAGAAGCTGGCGTCGCCGGAATAAACCGCAGTGATGACGTGACCGCCGGCGGCCAGAGGGATGGTCAGCTTGGCGTTGCCACTCACGATTGGCACGGCGTTGCCGATGGGTGAGCCGGCGTCCATGAACTGAACGGTGCCCGTCGGCGTCCCGGCCGTGCTGGTGACCGACGCCGTGAACGTCACCGAGCTCGGGGCCGTAACCGCGCTGCTCGACGTCGAAAGAGCGACGGTCGCCGGTGCGTTGTTCTGCGTCTGGGTCAGGACCGCCGACGTGCTGGCGGCGAAGTTGATGTTGCCGGCGTAGAGGGCGGTCACCGGGTTGCTGACCTTTGCGAACGTCTTGGTGATCTGGGCCGTGCCCGAGGCGTCGAGTGTTGCCGTCCCCAAGGTCGTCGAGCCGCTCTTGAACGTCACGGTTCCCGCGGGGGTGCCGCCCGGACTGGAGACCGTCGCTGTGATCGTGACGGGCGAGCCGTACGACGCCGGATTCGACGAGGACCCCAGCGCCGTCGACGTCGCCGCCTTGTTGACTGTCTGAGACAGAGACCCGGCCGTGCTGGCATTGAAGTTGCCATCACCGCTGTAGGAGGCGCCCAGCGTGTGCCGTCCGACCGAGAGGGAGGACGTCGATAGCTGCGCATGGCCGGTCCCGTCGACGGGAGCATTCCCGATCGGGTTCGAACCGTCCGTGAACGTGACGGTGCCGGTGGGCGTGCCACCGGACGACGTGACCGCGACGTTGAGATTGACCGACGACCCGTATGAGGACGGGTTCGGGGCGCTCGTGAGCACTGTCGTGGTTGCAGCCTTGCTCACGGTCTCCATGAGCGGCGCTGATGCGCTCTGCTGATGCGTGGCGTCGCCTGGGTAGGCGGCGGTGATGGTGTGGCTGCCGACGGCCAAGGCTGCAGTCGACAGTTGCGCCTGGCCGGAACCGTTGAGATCGGCGGCAGCGAACGTCGAGCCGTTGTCGAGGAAGGTCACGGTGCCGGTCGGGACGCCGCCGCCGGGGCTGCTCACGGACACGGTGAAGGTGACCGAGGAGCCATAGCTCGTCGCGGTCTTCGACGACGTAAGTGATGTTGTCGTCGGCCACGTCTCGTGCAGCGTGGCGCTGGCGCCGAGTGCGCCGTCGTGAGCCGTGATCGTCTGATCGCCCGGCGTCGTGGACGCGGTGATCGTCGCGGTGTACGTGCCATCGCCGTGGTCGGTGACAGGGCCGATGACAGCGTCGCCGGAGGTCGTGAAGGTGACGGGCCGTCCCGGGACGCCGTTGCCATGGCCATCGGTGAGCGTCGCTGTCACTGTCGAGGTGGACGTACCGTTCGGTGGGACGGAGCTCGGGTTGAGCGAGACAGTCCCAAACTCGGTTGTGAACACGTCGCCGGTGTCAGGGCCGAGCGTCACCTGAGCCACGGTCTGGCCCTCGAGGTTCGTCATCGGCGCGCCGAGCGCGTACGTCACGTTGGGACACGGCCGCCTCGGCGTCGGCGTGCACGGGTTGACCACGGCGACGCCATCCGTGAAATGCCGCACGTAGGCGCCGCTCGCGTCCGCCGCGCAGTTCTGCGTTGAGACGTTGCAGGGCGACGCCTCCGTCGGCGTCCCCACGTTGACGTGGTCGTAGGGGTGGTCGGCAGCGACCGCGCCGTCGTTGGGGTCACTGTCGAACAGGAAGTACTGGTTGCCGTCCGTACCAAGAAGGAACGACGCCAGCGCGTAGCGGTGCACTGCGTCGATCTGGTCCTGCGTGGGTGTGGGCGAGACGGTCCACACCTTGGTCATCGCCATCGCTGACTTGCTGTGCGAACCGGCGTCAACGAGCAGACTGACGTCCTGCTCCCACGCGTTGAGGTTCTCGAACTTGTCGATCGGGGTGGTCGGTCCGCGCAGCCACCCTTGGGCGTTGCCCCCGTCGAGTCCACCCAGCAACTTGGACGTCGGCCCCTCGCTGGCCGTGAAGTACTCGTTGCCGTCCTGCAGCCCGTTGCCGACGATGAACCCGGCTGAGTTGGCGCTTTTCACTTGGGTTCCGAGGTTGGCGGTATCGGTCATCCACTGCGAAGCCGTATACGGCTGCCCGGTCGCCGGGTTGACAGGCACCCCACTGACGTAGCCGGGATCGACGTCGGCGTTGCCGAGGACGTCGAGGTAGCAGCCGTCGTAACCGTCGGACAGCATCCCGGCGCACGCCGTCTTTCGGTCCTGGATCCAGCCCGGATTGGTCACGTCCATCAGCCAGTTCCCGAAGTCACCGGACGTGATGTAGTGACCGCCGCTGTCCTTGGCGTACCAGGACGGGTCGTACGCGCCGGACGTTGGTCCCTGGTTGTGCTGTGCGTACGCGCCGTTCATGTATCCGACGACCTTCAGGTCGGGGTTGGCGGCATGCATCGCCGACAGGTACGGCGTAAAGACGCGCTTGTTGGCGACGATCACGTCGTACTCCTGGGCGTCAGTGACGGCTTGGGCCTGCGTCACCGATTGGGTGCCGCTCATCGTGGCCACCCAGCGTTTGAGCACGTTGCCAGCCCCGATGGC
>JAFASB010000526.1 GCA_019244985.1 Acidimicrobiia bacterium
GCTGATGAACAGGAAGCCGCTGGCGAGGGCGAATGCCTGCACGGTGCCGATGCCGGCGGACTCCTCGCTGTCGTAGTCGCCGCGCTTCGGTCGTAGGCCGGCGATCAGCAGGGCGGCGGTCACGCAGAACCCGAAGAACCCCCACACGGCGCTGATCCCCAGCCAGACGGCGCCGGCCGCGCCCGGAAAGCCGACTAGGGCGAGCGTGTGGCCCGCGAAGGCCTGGCGCCGCACGACCATGAACCACCCGATGGCCCCGGCGACGACGGCGACGATCGTCCCAGCGCGGAAGGCGTTGACCATGAACGGGAACTCGAGCAACTGACGCAGGTCGTCCAGCAGGTTCCAACTCAGGTGCGTGACGGCAATCAATGCTGGTGCCTGTGGGCGTGGTAGGCGGGCGGCTCGGGTTGACCGACGACCACGAGCCGGCCGTCCGACGCGTGCAGCACCTCGATGGGCGTGCTGAAGAGGCGGGTCAGCTTCTCGGAGGTGATGACGTCCGCAGGCGCACCGCACACGGCGCCACCGCGGCCGAGGTACACCACGTGGTCGAGATACGGCAGGATCGGATTGACGTCGTGGGCGACCATCACGACCGTCACACCTTCGTCGTGGCAGATGCGCGAGACGAGGGCGGCGACCGACGACTGGTTCGGCAGGTCGAGACTGTCGAGGGGTTCGTCGAGCAGGAGCAACTGCGGGCGGCGCACGAGGGCCTGCGCGATCAGGATGCGCTGCTGCTCGCCTCCCGAGACCTCGCCGACGGGCCGCTCGGCGTAGGCGTCGGCGCCGACCAGGTGGACGACCTCCTCCACCCGCCGCTGCGCCTCTGCCCGTCGCGCTCGCCCCGGCCACGGCAGGCCCCAACGGTCACCGTCGAGGCCGAGGCGCACCACGTCGACGCCCCGAACCCGGAGGGCGGGGTCGAAGCTGCGCCGCTGGGGGAGGTAGCCGATCTCGGCGTTGCGTTCGCCGGGGCGGCCCCCGAGGACCGAGAGCGTCCCTGCCGACAGGGACACCAGTCCGAGGACGGCGTTCACGAGCGTCGACTTGCCCGCCCCGTTGGGGCCCAGGACGGCGACGAATTCGCCGGAGGCGATGGCCACGTCGAGGTGCTCCCACACGACGCGGCCACCGAGACGCACGGACGCGTCGCGGGCAGAGAGGGCGTCGGCGTGCACTGCCGTTCTCATGCGCTCAGCGCCGCCTGCAGGCGTCCCAGCTCGTCGACCTGCCAGTCCTGGAACCTGGCCGAGCGCGGTGTCAATGTCTCGGTGATCGGGACGACCGGGATGCCCTGTGCTTTGGCCAGGTTCACCTGAGCCTGTACGTCGGGCGTGGAGTTCTGACTGTTGAAGACGTACACCCTGATCGCGTGCGTCCTGATCTGGTTGTCGATCGTTGCCTTGTCGGCGGCCGTGGGTTCGCCGCCCTCGCTGATGGCGTCGAGGAAGGATTCGGGGGTGAGAAGCTTGAGGCCGAGGGCGTCGGCCAGTGGCGTGAAGATGCTTTCGGAGGCGCCGACGGGCACGCCGCTGTCGCGGGCTCTGATGTCGGCGATCAGCGCGTGATAGCGCGCGAGTGCGCTCGTCGTGAACGCGGCTTTCCGTTGGTCGAAGAAGGAGGTGTCGCCGGGGGCCAGGCGCGTGTAGTCCGCGGTGATCTGGTCGATCACGCGCTGCACATCGGCGGGGGAGTACCACCGGTGGGGGTTACCGCCTGATCTGACGCCTACGAGGTCTCCGACGTTGCGGGTGAGCCGCCCGCTGCTCGGATTGGCGGCGACGAGCTTGGCCGCCCACGGGTCGTAGCCGGCCCCGTTCACGATGACGTAACGGGCGGAGGCCACCGATCGGGCGTCGGCCGCTGTGGGTTCGTAGTCATGGGGATCGGTCTGGGGGTTGGTGATGATGCTCTTGACGGTGACTCGTCCGCCCCCGAGCTGGGACGCGATGCTCCCCCAGAAGCTCTCTGCGGCCACGACCTGCAGCCGCCCGGCCGTCGCCGACGACGCGCCGAGCGAACAGCCGGCCGTGAACAAGGCGAGAACGACGACGGCGGCGACCCAGCGCACGCCGAGACGCTAATTGAGAACGATTCCCATTACAAACTCAGTCCCGGAAGCCAGATCAGGTGCAGTTCGAACACCGACCGACGAGGTCGATGCGGTGCTCATGGATCTCGAAGTCGGACTCCTCGGCGGCGGCTTTGGCGGCTTCGGCCAGCGCCCGCTCGAGCCGAGGCGAGGCGGCTACGTCGACGACCGTGCCGCAGTTGCTGCAGATGAGGTGGTGGTGGTGCTCGCCGCTGAGATCCTCTGCCAGCTCGAAGCGGCCGGTGTCGTCGTTGCCCGCGACGCGCCTCACGACATGGGCATCGGAGAGGACGGTGAGGGAGCGGTAGGCCGAGCTCACGGGGACCGACGCAGCCACGTCGACGATCTCGTTGATCGTCAGCGGCCGGTCTGCGCCGGCCAGCGCCTCCACGATCTCGCGGCGGTTCGACGTGTAGCGCTGATCGAGAGAGGCGAGGCGAAGGGCGGCCTCGTCGTGGATGTCAGGCACTGCAGTTCAAATCAAGCACTGCAGTTCAAATTAAGCACTGCAGTTGAACTCAAACACTGCGGGCTCGGCGCCGGACGACGGCTGCGCCGGAGCCGGCGGCGAGCAATCCCAGGGCGACCCAGATCGGCGCGGTGGCACCAGTGGCCGGGAGGGATTTCGACGGGCCGGTCGCCGGCGTTGCCGACGGCGCGGCCGCGCGCGCGGCCTGCACGGTTGCCGCCTTGGCCGGGCCGCCCGCGGTCGAGGCCAACGACAGGCACGGACCGCCGACCTGGCGGGAGATGTACGCGGAGGAATCGGATGTGTTCTGGCCGTTGGGAAGGTCGGGACGGTTGTAGGGGTCGCCGGGGATGGCGAAGATCGCGCAGCCGGTCACCGGGTCTACGGCCACCGAAGAGAAGTCGGCCAGGTTGCGGTTGCCCGGCTGGCCCGGGATCAGACCGCAGAACACACCCTGGGTGCAGATGTCGCCGTAGTGGATGACGTCGGGCGTGACCACGCTCTGGGTGAACGTCTTGCCGCCGTCGAAGCTCAGCGCCGAGTAGTAGCGCCACTGGGCCTTGGTGTTGTTCGGGTCGCTGGCGTTGGTCGACCCGAACCAGCCGAGCACGACCTGGTCCTTGGCCAGGCCGCCGGCGATGGCGGGCATGACGTTGGCCTTGAGGTCGTGCGTATTCACCTGGATCGGGGGTGACCACGTGACGCCGTGGTCGTGGGAGGTGAACAGCCAGAGGTTGGTCGTGCCCTGGCCGGCCTTGGTCTTGCCGGCGGCGACGACGTAGAGGGTTCCACCGCCGTCGATCGACTGGTTGTCGAAGATCTTGCCGAAGGACGCGCCCGGGTCGTTGTAGATGAGGTGGTTGGCGAACACGCCGTTGCAGCCGCCCTGACCAACGGTCATGAACAGGTGGGTCAGGTTGGCGCCGACCGGCGGCGCCAGCTGATCGGGTTCGGTGACCTCCACGTAAATGGAGCCGTCCTTGTCGATGACAGGCTTGGGCACGAGCGTGCCGGCGACCGGGCTGTAGTTCTTGCCGGCCGCACCGCCGGGATCGAGGATCGAGCCGCAGGGCAGAAACGACTTGGCCTTGTCGGTCGACTTCATGATGATCGGGAGGCCGCCGGCGAAGTCGTGATAGGTCAGGTACAACTCGCCGTGAAGGCCCCGGGTGACCCACTCCCGGTCGGTCTCGGGTCCCTGGTGGCTGCCGCTCACCGGGCCGCACGGGGTCGAGCCGAGCAGGGTTGGCGCCGTGAATGTCTTGCCGCCGTCGACCGACGTGCAGAGGTCGGTGAACACAGCCTCGAGGTCGGCGACGTAGACGGTGTGGTCGAGGCCGACCTCGACGTCGGAGTCGCCGCCGCCATTGGTCGAGGCGATGTTGGCGTTGGTGGGGAAGGTCTTGCCACCGTCGTGGGACGCCCAGAAGCCGACGCCGTTGGTGCCCGAGCCGCTGTTGCCGGCCAGGGGATTGAGGACGGCGGGGATGTGCTGAGGCGCGGTC
>JAFASB010000046.1 GCA_019244985.1 Acidimicrobiia bacterium
CGCCGGCCCCGACACTGCCGGCGCAGCCGACGCCGGTTCCCACGCCGCAGGACCTCGGGACTGCGAGCTCCTCAGCCCCTCCGCCTCCGCCTCCGCCTCCTGCGCCGTCTGCCGCCGCCGAGTGGGGACTGGCCGAGGCGACGCCACCGCTCGCGCCGCCCGCAGCGCGGACGAGGGCCACGTCGACCAGCACAGGCAACCTGCCGCCGGAGTGGGCCACGCCCGAGCGCGACACCTAGGAGCTCGTCATCGCCGTCGACACCAACGACCCCGGTCTGGAAGAGGAGCAACCCGGCGCCGGGCGGATGACGCTCGTCGAGCACCTGACCGAGCTCAGGCGCCGGCTGATCATCTCCGCCATCGCCCTCGCCGTCGGCGCCGGCATCGCCTTCCTGCTCTACAACCCGATCCTCTCGTTCCTCTCCGGGCCGTACCACTCCATCAGCCACGGCCATAACAAGCTCATCGTCACCGACCCGCTCGAGGCGTTCGCCACCCGGCTGAAGATCGCGGCGTGGGCGGGCCTGTTCTTCGCGTCGCCCGTGGTGCTCTGGCAGCTCTGGCGGTTCATCACGCCAGGACTGCATCCCAAGGAGAAGCGCTACGCCATCCCGTTCATCGTGGCGTCGGTCCTGCTCTTCCTCATGGGCGGGGCGGTCGCCCTGTTGACGTTGAAGCCCGCCCTGCAGTTCCTCCAGTCGGTCGGCGGTCACAGCCTCGACACGTACTACCGGGCCGGTCCGTACCTGAGTCTGGTCATGCTGATGATCGTCGCCTTCGGCGTGGCGTTCGAGTTTCCGATCCTGCTGGTGTTCCTCGAGCTGGCCGGTGTTGTGCCGAGCAAGAAGCTGCGGAAGTGGCGCAGGCCGGCGATCGTCGTGATCGTGACCGTCGCCGCCGTCATCACGCCCAGCCAGGACCCGTACTCGCTTTTCGCCATGGCGATTCCGATGTACATCTTCTATGAGGGGTCGATCCTCATCGGACGCCTTCTGAAGAAGTAGCGATGCTCCGACAGGAGTTCGTCGAGACCTACGGATTCGAGCTCGACCCCTTCCAGGCGCGCGCCCTCGACGCTCTCGACGCTGGGCACTCGGTGCTGGTCGCCGCCCCGACGGGCTCGGGCAAGACGGTGGTCGCCGAGTACGCGGTGGCCAAGGCCCTCGACGACGGCGCCAAGGCCTTCTACACCACGCCGATCAAGGCCCTCTCCAACCAGAAGTTCGGCGACCTGGTGCGACGGCACGGGGCGGCGAACGTGGGTCTGCTGACCGGCGACAACGCCATCAACGGCAACGCCCCGGTCGTTGTGATGACCACCGAGGTCCTCCGCAACATGATCTACGCCGGGTCGCCGGCGCTCGAGGGGCTGCGGTACGTCGTCCTCGACGAGGTCCACTACCTCCAGGACCGATACCGCGGGCCGGTCTGGGAGGAGGTGATCATCCACGCGCCGCCGACCGTCGACCTGATCTGCCTGTCGGCGACGGTCTCCAACGCCGAGGAGTTCGCCGACTGGATCGAGACGGTGCGGGGCGATACCACCGCGGTCATCGAGGAGCGGCGCCCGGTCGAGCTCGACCACCTCTATCTCGTCGCCGACCGCGACTCCGAGGACCTGCACCTGCTCCCGACGTTCGTCGACAACCGGCCCAACGCCGAGGCCGCCCGGCTCGACGCGTCGTCGGCCCGATCGCCGCGCTATCGCGGGCGGCCCGCCAGCCGTTTGTCGACGCCGCGCCGCGTCGACGTCGTGGACCGCCTGGAGCGCGAGCGGATGCTCCCGGCCATCTATTTCATCTTCAGCCGGCAGGCCTGTGACGACGCAGCGCGACAGCTGCTCGACGCGGGTGTGCGGCTCACGACCGAGGAGGAGCGGGCCCAGATCCGCACGATCGTCGAGGGCAAGGTGGAGACGCTGACCGACGACGACCTGGCGGTGCTCGGCTACGGCCGCTGGCTGGCGGGGCTGGAAGCGGGTGTGGCCGCCCACCACGCGGGCATGGTGCCGCCGTTCAAGGAGGCCGTCGAAGCGTGCTTCGCCGCCGGCCTCGTGAAGGTCGTCTTCGCCACCGAGACCCTCGCCCTCGGCATCAACATGCCGGCGCGCAGCGTCGTCGTCGAGAAGCTCTCGAAGTTCACGGGGGAGCGTCACGAGTTCCTGACCCCGGGCGAGTACACCCAGCTGACCGGTCGGGCCGGGCGCCGCGGGATCGACGAGATCGGCTACGCGATCGTGTTGTGGTCGCCGTTCGTTCCCTTCGACCAGGTCGCCGCCCTGGCGTCGAAGCGCACGTACGCCCTGCGCTCCTCGTTCCGGCCGACGTACAACATGGCCGCCAACCTCGTGCGCCGGTACACGCCCGACGTGGCCCACCACCTGCTGAACCTGTCGTTCGCCCAGTACGGCGCCGACCGCGACGTGGTCCGCCTCGAGGCCCAGCTCGAGCGCAGCCAGCAGATGCTCGGGGTCGCCCGCCGGGAGGCGAGGTGCGAGCGGGGCGACGTCCTCGAGTACCGGCGGCTGCTGCGCGACGTCGAGGACGCCGCGCCCGCGCCCGCGTCGGTGCGCGCCCAGGTCGCCGAGGCCCTCGAACGTGTGAAGCCCGGCGACATCCTGCTGCTTCCGGGAGGGAAGTCGGCCGGGCGGGTCGTGGTGCTCTCGACTGCCCGCCGAAGCGGGGGAGAGGTCCGCCTCGGCGCCCTCACCGACAACCGCCGGTATCTCACCCTGTCGGCGCGCGACTTCCCGGCCCGGCCACGCACGATCGGCCACATCGATCTGCCGGCGCCCTACATGCCGCGGAATCCCGCCTTCCAGCGCGAGGTCGCCAAGGCGATGGGGAACGTGGGCACGCCGGACGGGCCGCCGACCGCGAGGGCCGAGCGGCCGCGAACCAGGCACGATCACCGGGTGGCAGCGATGGTCCACGCGGCCGAGGGGCATCCCGTCGCCGGCTGTCCCGACCTGCGGGCCCACCTCCGGGCGGCCGAGCGCGCCGAGCGGCTGGAGAAGGACGTTCGCCGGCTCGAGCGCCGGGTGCGGAGCCGCAGCGAGTCACTCGCCCGCCAGTTCGACCGCGTGCTGCGCGTGCTCGAGGCCTGGGGTTACGTCGACGGGTGGTCACTGACCGACGCCGGCGAGCAGCTGGCGAGGATCTACCACGAGTCGGACCTCCTGGTGGCCGAGAGTCTGCGGTCCGAGCTGCTCGACGACCTCGAGCCGCCCGCCGTGGCTGCCCTGGCGTCGACGTTCACCTACGAGATGCGCGGACCCGGCCCGCCCCCGCCGGTGTCGTTCCCGTCGGCGAAGCTGCGCCGTCGATGGACGGACCTCGACCGCATCGCCCACGAGCTCAACCTGGCCGAGGACGACGCCGGCCTGCCGATGACCCGCCCCCCCGACCCCGGGTTCGCCGACCTGGCCCACAGCTGGGCGGCGGGCGACGAGCTCGCGGAGGTCATCGCCGACGAAGAGATGTCGGGCGGTGACTTCGTCCGCAACGTCAAACAGCTGATCGACCTGCTGCGCCAGCTCGGCGACGTTGCCTCCGAGCCGGCAACGGCCAAGAGCGCCCGCGACGCCGCCGACCGCCTCTTCCGCGGCGTGGTCGCCGCTTCGTCGGTGGTCGGCTCCTAGAAGGCCGGCTGATGCCCATATCGAAGAACACGCCGTGGGGTGAGCCGGGCGTCTTGCCCGACGACGGTGTCGTCGTGCGCTCCGACGCCGAAGCGCGCGCCGTCATCGAGCAGGCGCGCGCCGAGGGTCGCCCCTACCCGTCCCTCGGACTCCTCGGCGGAGACCTGTGCCGGACACTCGGTGGGGCGGGCGACGAGGGACGTCTGCGTTCGCCCGAGGCCGTGCGCTTCCCCGTCGACCTGGGCGAGGCCCTGCTCGACGGCCGTCCGTTCGTATTCGTGGCCCACCTGGTGGCGCGCACTCGCGGGTGGGGGCACGTCGCTGCGGCGATGAACGCCCAGTTCGTCGGGCGGTGGGTGATCGGCCGGCGCGCCCACCCCAACGACGGCCTCCTCGACGTCTACCAGGCAGATCTCTCGCTCGCCGACCGGCTCAAGGTCCGAGCCCGGCTGGGTCACGGCGAGTACCTGCCCCACCCCGGCATCAACGAAAGGCGGACTGCAGCAGTCGAGATCGAGCTCGACCGTCCCCTTCCCGTGTATCTCGACGGTGGGCGCGTCGGCGAAGCGCGGACGCTTGCCCTACGTCTCGACCCGGACGCGCTCACAGTCGTCGTCTAGGGCTTACGCTCGCATCATGGACCTGGAAGCGGCCAAAGACCGCCTGGCCGACGAGGTCGACGCCCGGGCCGAGCTCCTGCTCGATGCGTCGCACCGGATCCACGACAACCCCGAGCTTCTCTTCGAGGAACGCTTCGCCGCCGACCTGCTATGCGGGATCCTCGACGACGCCGGCCTCGACGTCGAGCGTGGCGTCTACGGGCTGGAGACAGCTTTCTCGGCCCGTGCCGGCAGCGACGGCCCGACGATCGCCGTGTTGTGCGAGTACGACGCCCTGCCGGGGATCGGCCACGGGTGCGGGCACAACATCATCGCCACGGCCGGTCTGGGAGCCGGGTTGGCGGCCGCGGCGCTGGCCGATCACGTCGGCGGCCGGGTGGTCGTCCTCGGGACCCCGGCCGAAGAGGGGGGCGGCGGCAAGATCTACATGGGTGAGGCGGGCGCCTTCGAGGGGGTTGACGCCGCCCTCATGGTGCACCCCGCCGACCAGGACCTCCTGGAGATGAACGTCATCGCCATCGCCACCTGGGAGGTCGAGTACTTCGGCGAGTGCGCCCACGCCGCCGCCTTCCCCCACCTCGGCCGCAACGCCCTCGACGCAGCCGTGCTCGGCTACAACGCGGTGGCGGCCCTGCGCCAGCACATCCGGCCCAACGAGCGGATCCACGGTGTGTTCACGAAGGCGGGTGACAAGCCCAACATCGTCCCGGACCACACGGCCGCCGAGTGGTACGTGCGATCGGGCACGATCGCCAGCCTCCAGCCGCTCAAGGAGCGCGTCCTGGCGTGCCTCCAGGCGGGCGCCGATGCCGCCGGCTGTCGTATGGAGCACCGGGCGACGTGCCCCGAGTACTCCGACTTGCGCACCAACCCGGCGATGGCCGACGTGTACCTGGCCAACAGCGAACGAGTCGGCCGCTCGCCGTTACGCCGCCCCGAGCACCCCGTCGTCGGCAGCACCGACATGGGGAACGTCAGCTACCTCGTTCCTTCCATCCACCCCATGATCAAGGTGGCGCCCCCCGGAGTCGCCATCCACACGAACGAGTTCGCGGACTGGGCGGGGGCGGCCGAGGGCGACCGAGCGGTGCTCGACGGAGCCAAGGCGATGGCGATGACGGTCGCTGACCTGTGGTTGCGCCCCGACGTTCTCGATGCCGCCCGACGGGCTTTCGCGGAAGATGATGCAATCCGCGCCGCGGCGGGTGCCGGGTCGTAACCTCCAGACCCCCATGGCCCATTACGTCGCAGAGTCCTGGACGGCCGAGGAGGCCGACGTCCTGCGGCGCTACTTCACGAACCTCGACGAGCCGGTGTTCGCCCTGGTCAACCTGCCCGAGGTCGTCAAGGGTGCCCTCTTCGCCCGCTACTCCCGCACCCACAAGAGCCTGCGCCGGCTGTTCCTCGACGAGTTCGTCGGTGAGCTCGACACCACCGGTGACTCGTCCATCGACGCCACCATCGGGCTGAAGCGGGCCGAGGAGCTCTATCAGCGGGTCTTCTTCGAGTACGGCGACGACTCGGTGGCCCAGCTGGGCGGCGTGCACCTCGCGTGCGAGCAGGCGTCCAATCTGCTGACCAAGGTCCTCGAGTGGGGCCGGCTGATGGCCTACCTCGAGCAGTCGACCCGCTACATCCCCTACGACCACCGGCTCGGCGGCCGCTACCGCTTCTACCGCGACCCCGAGATCCTCGGGTCGGCCCTGGGCACTCGCTACGTCGGCGACCTCGACCGGCTCTTCGACATCTACGCCGAGTCGCTGCCGCTGATGCAGGACTGGGTTCGGGCCCGGTATCCCAAGGACCCTGCGGACTCCGACTTTGTCTACCGCCAGTCGGTCAAGGCCAAGGCCCTCGATGCCCTGCGGGGGATCCTCCCGGCCGCGTCGTTGTCGAACGTCGGCATCTACGGCACCGGCCAGGGCTACGAGGCGCTCCTCATGCGCATGCGCGCCAACCCACTCCCCGAGGCCCGGGCCTACGCGGAGATGATGCTCACCGAGCTGCGCAAGGTGATCCCGTCCTTCCTCGCCCGCGTCGACCGTCCCGACCGCGGCGGCGCGTGGAGCGACTACCTGGAGAGCACGCGTGACGCGATGGAGGAGGTGGCCGGCAAGCTGTTCGCGGCCGACGACCCCGAACCCCGCCTGCCGGTGACCCTCGTCGACTTCGACCCCGACGCCGAGGACAAGCTCCTCGCCGCCATGCTCTACCCCTACACCGACCTCCCCGAGGACCAGGTGCTGGGCAAGGTGCGCACGCTCTCGGCCGGCGAGCGCGCCAACGTGGCGAGCGCCTACGTGGGGGAGCGGGCCAACCGCCGCCACAAGCCGGGGCGGGCCCTCGAGCGG
>JAFASB010000125.1 GCA_019244985.1 Acidimicrobiia bacterium
CGGCGACCTTCTGGTCGTGGGTGACCATGAGGATCGCCTGGCCGCCGGCGTGCAGGCGCCGGAAGAGCTCGAGGACCTCGAGGCCGCCGGCCGAGTCGAGAGCTCCGGTCGGCTCGTCGGCGAGGACGAGCGTCGGCTTGTTGGCGAGCGCGCGGGCGATGGCCAAGCGCTGACGCTGGCCACCCGACAGCACGCCCGGCGCGTTCCGCGCCTTGTCGGCCAGCCCGAGGAGGTCGAGCAGGTCGCGGGCGCGCGTCTCCGCTTGGCGACGCGGCATTCCGGCGATGATCGCGGGCAGCGTGACGTTCTCGAGCACGCTCATGCCCTCGAGCAGGTTGAAGAACTGGAAGACAATGCCGATGTGGCGGCGACGCATGCGCGCCAGTTCGTTCTCGTCCTTGCCGACGAGGGACTCGCCCGCGACGCTGATCTCGCCGTCGGTCGGCGTGTCGAGCCCAGCGACCAAATTCAACAGCGTGGACTTGCCACAGCCGGACGGCCCCATGACGGCGACGAACTCGCCGGGCTCCATGAGAAAGTCGACACCCCGCAGAGCGCGTACGGGCACACCTTCGGACTCGTAGGTCTTGCGCAGGCCGCGCACGTCGAGCACGTTGCCGTCGGGCACCGTCGCGTCGATGACGGTGCTTGCGTTCTCTTCAAGACCCATGACCGGTTCCTCCACTGCAGTTGAAATCTGAGACCTACTGAGATGCCATCCCGGCCGCCTCGGCGGCGCCGATCCGGTAGGCGGCGACGGGCGTCTGCCGGCCCTTCACGAGCGCGGGCTCGAGGTGTTCGGCCTCCGGCGGGTCGCTGAGGGCGTCGTACGTCGGTTCGCTGAGCACGATCTGTCCGGCGTCCGCCCATTGCTGCAGCCGCTGGGTGAGATTCACGGTATCGCCGACCATCGTGTACTCGAGACGCTCTTCCGAGCCGAGCAGTGCGCCCGCCACCTTCCCGGTCGAGAGCCCGATGCCCAGGTGGAAGGGGGGCAGGCCTTCGGTCTCCCACTTCTCGTTGACTTCGCGCTGGGCGGTCTGCATGGCAACCGCGGCCCGCAGGGCGCGGGCCGCGTGGTCGTCCTGGAGGACCGGAGCCCCGAACACCGCCATCACTGCATCGCCGACGAACTGCATGACGGTGCCCTCCTCGGCGAGGATGGCGTGGTTCATCTGGGCGCGGTGATCGTTGAGCTGGCGGGCAAGCGTTGAAGGGTCGGACGCCTCGGCGATCGTGGTGTAACCCCGAATGTCCGACATCAGCACGGTGACGACGAGCTCCGTCGTCTCGCCGAGCTTGCCGCCGCCCCGCTGGACCATCTCGGCCACGCCACCGGGCAGCAGCCGGCTGAGCGACTCCCCCTGCTCCTCACGCTCGACGATCGCCTGGTGCAGCATGCGCAGACGGCGCAGCCCACTCGTCGTCCCCGCGCTCGCCTCCTTGGCCAGCTTGAGGAACAGCTCCTCGATGGCGTCGGACACGTCCGCGGGCGTCGTGTGCTGGGCGGCGGCGATCGCCTTGATCGTGCGCCCCTCGGCGATGAGACGGATGAGCTCTTCGTCGGCGTCGGTGACAGCGTCGGCTTCGGCAACGGGGTTGACGAGGGCCTCGACGATCTTGGGATCGAGCATCGATCCGCCGGTGGCGACGGCGCGCACGGCGCGGGCCAGCTGGTCACCCTCGGCGATGCGGTCCTTGAGCAGGTAGGCACGGCCCTCGGAGCCCTCGCTCAGCAGGGAGATGGCGTACTCCGGATCGTCGTACTGGCTGAGGATGACGACGCCCGTCCCGGGGTGGCGCTTGCGGAGCTCGTTGGCGGCGTCGATCCCCTCCCGCTGGAAATTGGGCGGCATGCGGATGTCGGTGACGATCACCTGAGGGGCCGCGGCCTCGGCACCGGCGACCAATTCGTCGTAATCGCCCGCTACGCCGACGACCTCGAAATCGCTCTCGAGGTTCAGCAGAGCGCGCACCCCCTCACGCACGATGAGGTTGTCATCGGCAAGAAAGACGGTGATGCGGCCGTCCAGCACCCGCCCATTTGGCCTCGCGCGGCCGGAAGATGCAAGGGAGGCAGCCCCCCGGGTCACGGGGGTGGCACCCCCCACCGGAGATTGCCGGGTGACCCCCTTGGAGGCCCCGGGCTGCGTGCGTAGGGTCAGAGCCAGCGGGAACGGCCCCGCCGGAGGAGGCACCCCATGCGCATCGAGTCGTCCATCACCTCGGTCTCCTGGATCCCGTCGGAAGCCATCAAGGGGATGACCAAGATGCCGTTCGAGGTGGGTGGCGTCGCCCATTACGACAGGCCCCTGCCCGACGTCATCGACGTCAACGACCTCGAGAAGATGCGCGACAACGACCAGTTCCGGTTCGCCAACCACCTGCGCGCGTGGATCCGGGTCGAGGACGGCCGCATCATCGACCACGGGCAGTCCGGGGGCACGGTCCTCAACTGCACGCACATGAAGCTCGGCCCCAAGGAGATCGTCTTCCAGGCCACGGCCTTCCCGGAGATCCGGCCCAAGCCCAAGGTGACGAAGACGTCGGCGACATTCGTGCAGACCTGCGGCGGCCGGCCGGGGATGCCTGCGCCCCGACGCGTCAAGCGCAAGCCCTACATCCAGCTCCGCCCCCCGACCGTGTGGACCACGCTCAAGCTCACGCTGCACGCCGACGGGCGCGTCGAGCAGGAGATGACCGGCGCCACGCCGTTCCCCCGCCACTGGGTCTACGACGGCGAGGGCAAGCTGATCGCCAAGTCGGGGATGATCGACTTCAAGGAGTGGTGGACCAAGGTCTTCGGCAAGAAGCACACGCCGTGGGGCAACGAAGACTCCCAGGCGTTCGTCACCACGGTCGAGACCGCGCTCGAGCGACAGCTCAGCGGCACGATCATGCGCGGCGGCAAGAAGCCCAAGATCCGCAAGATCAAGGAGGGCGGAACGCTCGTGGAGCAGGGGGAGAAGGGCGAGGAGCTCTTCCTGCTCCTCGACGGTGTGCTGGCGGCCGAGTTGAACGGCGAGAAGGTCAACGAGCTCGGCCCCGGTGCGATCCTCGGCGAGCGCGCCATCCTCGAGGGCGGCACCCGCACGCTGACGCTGCGGGCTCTGACGCCGGTGAAGGTGGCCGTCGCGCCCGCCGACCAGGTCGACAAGAAGGCGCTCACCGAGGTGGCCGTGGGTCACCGGAAGGAAGAGAATCGGTAGGGTCGCCTGAGTGAGGCTTCTGGTCTGCGGCGTTCGTGGATCGACGCCGGCGCCGGGACCGGACTTCATCCGGTACGGGGGCAACACATCCTGCATCGCCGTCCTCGCTGATCACGACGAGCGACCGCGCCTCGTGCTCGATGCCGGCACGGGGCTGGGGCAGTTGTCGAAGGCGTTCGCCGGCGAGGCGTTCGTCGGCACGATCCTGTTGGGCCACCTGCACTGGGACCACACCCACGGGCTGCCGTTCTTTCCGGCCGGGTTCCACCCCGACGCCAAGGTCACGCTCTTCCTGCCCGAGCAGGGCGAGGACGCCGAAGAGCTGTTGGGTCGCGCATTCTCGCCGCCCCACTTCCCGATCTGGCCCCGCCAGCTCGGTGACGGGTGGTCCTTCGAGAACCTCAAGGAGGGCGATCACGAGCTCGAGGGCTTTCACGTCCTGGCGCGGGAGATCCCCCACAAGGGCGGCCGCACGTTCGGCTACCGGGTCAGCGACGGCCGGTCGTCGTTCGCCTACCTCTCCGACCACAGCCCGGTGGCCTATGGCCCGGGTCCCGACGGCTTCGGGCCCTACCACGAGGCGGCGGTGGCGCTGGCCAGCGACGTCGACGTGTTGATCCACGACGCCCAGCACACCGCCCCGGAGTTCGCGTCGAAGTCGTTCATGGGGCACTCGGCCGTCGAGTACCCCGTCGGCCTGGCGCAACTGGCCGGAGCGCGGAAGGTTCTCCTGTTCCACCACGATCCCCCGCGTACCGACGACGAGGTCGACGCCATCGTCGCAGGCTTCCGCGACAACCCGATCGCCGTGGAAGCGGCCAAAGAAGGCGTCGTCATCCAGCTGTGAGCGTCGATCAGCATCATGAGTGATAGAGCGGACGCCGTCGTCATCGGCTCGGGGCCGAACGGCCTTGTCGCCGCCGCCATGCTGGCGCGCGCGGGCTGGTCGGTCACGGTCCTGGAGCGCAACGAGGTGGCCGGCGGGGCGGTCGCCAGCGCGGCGCTGACCGAGCCCGGTTACATCCACGACCCCTTCTCGGCGTTCTACGGGCTCCTGCACTTCTCGCCGGTCTTCCGAGAGCTGGAGCTCTACCGCCGCGTCCGCTGGGCGCCGTTCGAGCTTCCCGCGGGCGCCATGGTCGCACCCGGCCGCAGCGCGGCAGTCCGCGCCGACCCGGCCCTGACATCCGCGGCGCTCGCCGCCATCAAGGGCGAGGACGGCCCGGCGTGGACCGAGCTGTATGGCTGGTGGACCAAGGTCGGCCGCCGATTCCTCAACGTGATCCTCAACCCGGTCGGGGCGGTCGGCCCCACATTGCGGTTCGTCGGCGCCGCCGGAGTGCGGGGGACGATCGACACCACCCGCATGTCCCTCGCATCCGCCTCCGTCATCGCTCGCGAGCGCTTCACGTCCGAAGAGGCGCGTGTGCTGTTCGCGGCGGGCATCAGCCACAGCGATGTCAACGTCAACGATGCGGCCAGCACGCCCGGCGCGATGGCCCTCGCCATGGTTGCCCAGAGCCACAACATGCCGGTCCCGGTCGGCGGCGCCGGACGGCTGGCCGAGGCGCTGGTCTCGGCGGTGACCGATGCGGGCGGTCGAGTGCTGACCGGGCAGGAGGTGACGCGTGTGGTCGTCGAAGGCAAGCGCGCCGTCGGCGTCGAGACTGCGGCGGGACTGTCCGTGCGCGCCACGCGGGCCGTGTTGGCCGACGCCGGGCCGCCGCGCCTGTTCCTCGGCCTGGTCGGCGCCGAGCACCTGCCGGCGTCGTTCCTGGCCGGCATCCGCCGCTTCCGCTACGGCAGCGGGATCTTCAAGGTCGACCTGGCCCTCGACGGCCCGGCGGGGTGGGACGGCGAGGATCTCGATCGGTGCGGCGTGATCCACGTCCTCGGTGATCTCGACAACATGGCGCGCACGTCGACCCAGGTCGCCACCGGCGAGCTGCCCGACGCCCCGATGCTCGTCGTCGGGCAGCCGACGGTCACCGACCCAAGCCGGGCACCCGACGGCGGTCACGTGATCTGGCTGGAGACGCACGTGCCGCCGCGGCCCAAGGAGGGCGCGTGGCCGCAGGTCCGCGACCAGTACCTCGAGCGCGTGCTCGACCGCCTCGACCAGCACGCGCCGGGCGTGCGTAGTCGGATCGTCGGTCAGGCCGTGCACACCCCCCAGGACCTGGAGGCGGCCAACCCCAACCTGGTCGACGGCGACCTCGGCGGGGGTTCCAATGCGCTCGACCAGCAATTGGTGTTCCGCCCGGTCCCCGGGTGGTTCCGGTACTCGACGCCGGTCCGCGGCCTCTACCTCTGCTCGGCGTCCACCCACCCGGGCGGCGGCGTCCACGGCATGGTCGGCCGCAACTGCGCCAAGCACGTCCTGCGGGACGCCCTCGTCCGCCGCGTCTGAA
>JAFASB010000222.1 GCA_019244985.1 Acidimicrobiia bacterium
GCACTACGCCCTGCCGGGGATCGGCAGCTACGTGGCCGCCGCCGTCGAAGAAGGTTCGCTGGCCAAGGTCGGCGTCGCCATCGCCGTCATGATCGTCATGGTCATCGCCGTCAACGTGTTCTTCTGGCGGCCCCTCGTGGCGTGGGCGGAGAAGTTCCGCCTCGAGGAGTCCGAGGCCGCCGAGCGGCCCCACAGCCTCGTGCTGGACACGCTCCGGCGTTCGCAGATCCCGCCGCTGCTCGCGAAGGCCACGCGACCCGTTGGCCGCGCGCTCGACCGCGCCACGCGGCCGCTGGGCGTCGCCGAGTATCCGCTCGCATCTGACCCCGCCCGCCAGAGGGCCGGCGACGTGCTCTTCTCGGTCCTGGTCACGGCCGCAGCGGCGTGGGGGGCGTGGCGAGGCCTGACCTACATCGGCAACAGCATCGGCTTCGCGGTCTTCCCTCATGCCCTTGCGCTCGGTGCGATCACCTTCGGGCGGGTGGTCGTGCTTTTGGTGTTCGCGACGCTGGTGTGGGTGCCGGTCGGCGTGCTGATCGGCATGAGCCCCCGGATGGCCCGGTACGCACAGCCAATTGTCCAGGTCCTCGCCAGCTTCCCCGCCATCTTGCTGTTCCCGTTCGCGACCGTCGCCTTCGTCGACCTCGGCCTCAGCCTCAACGTGGGCGGCATCTTGCTCATGGCTCTCGGCGCCCAGTGGTACATCCTCTTCAACGCCATCGCCGGCGGGATGTCGGTACCCACCGACCTGCGCGAGATGAGCGCGAACTTCGGCCTTCCCCGTCGCCAGCGCTGGCAGCGTCTAATCTTGCCTGCCATCTTTCCCTTCTACGTAACGGGGGGCATCACCGCCGCCGGGGGTGCGTGGAACGCGTCGATCGTGGCCGAGGTCGTCGACTTCGGCCACCATCACCTGGTCGCCAGCGGCCTTGGCGCCTACATCGCCGACGCCACGGCCAAGGGAGACTTCCCCCGCATCCTGACCGGCGTGGCGGTGATGAGCGTCTACGTCGTAGGGCTCAACCGCCTGGTGTGGCGCCCGCTTTATCGCCTGGCCGAGACCCGCTACTCACTGTGAGAACCGAGGACAGCAACCATGACCACCGTCGAAGCGGCAGGTGCGAACGAGGTCCCGTCCGATACCCGCGTCATCGTGTCGGTCGAGCACGTGACGAAGACGTTCACCACGCCCGACGGCCAGCCACTGCCCGTCCTCGAGGACATCTCGTTGCGACTCGCCGAGGGAGAGATCGTGGCCCTGTTGGGCAAGTCGGGCTCGGGCAAATCGACGCTGTTGCGCTGCATCGCGGGGTTGATCGCTCCTTCCTTGGGCCGCGTCCTCTACCGGGGCGACCCGGTGACCGGCGCGAACCCCGGTGTGGCGATGGTGTTTCAGAGCTTCGCACTGCTGCCGTGGCTGACCGTGCGCCAGAACGTCGAGCTCGGCCTGGAGGCGCGGGGCGTCGATCCCGACAAGCGGCGGGTACAGGCCGAGCGGGCCATCGACCAGATCGGCCTCGACGGCTTCGAGTCTGCGTACCCCAAGGAGCTGTCGGGCGGGATGCGCCAACGGGTGGGGTTCGCCCGTGCCCTCGTCGTCGAGCCCGACGCTCTGTTGATGGACGAGCCATTCTCCGCGCTCGACGTGCTCACCGCCGAGAACCTCCGCAACGAGCTCCTGCGCCTGTGGGACACCCGCGAGTTCCCCACCAAGGCCATGCTGATCGTGACCCACAACATCGAGGAGGCAGTGCTGCTCGCTGACCGCATCTTCGTCCTCTCCGCGAATCCCGGTCACATCCGCACCGAGCTCGTCGTTGACCTGGCGCGGCCGCGTGATCGGCGGACGCCCGAGTTCGAGCGCCTGGTGGACGAGATCTACGGGATCATGACCGGGCGCGAGGAAGCCGGTGGAGCCGAGCCGTCGGCGCCCACGGCTGCCGCACCGCCCTCGCCAACGGACAGTCCGCTCCCCGCTGCGAGCGTGGGCGGCCTCGCCGGCCTGTTAGAGATTCTCGCCGCGCGCGGGGGCCGAGAGGATCTTCCCGTGCTCGCCAACGAGCTGACCTTCGAGGTCGACGACCTGCTGCCGATCGTCGACGCTGCCGAGCTGCTTGGCCTTGCCGTCGTCGACCAGGCCGATCTGGAGCTCACCGACGCGGGACGGACGTTCGTCCAGGCCGACATCCTCACCAGCAAGGAGCTCTTCGCCGCCCAGGCCAGGGAGCGGGCACCGCTCGTCCGCGCCATCTGCAAGTCGCTCACCAGCACGAGCGACGGCACCCTCGGCGAAGGCTTCTTCCTCGACTTGCTGCGCCGTGGCTTCAGCGAGGAGGAAGCCCGCCACCAGCTCGACATCGCCATCGACTGGGGTCGCTACGGCGAGTTATTCGACTACGACGCCAACTCAGGACAGCTGGTCCTCGAAGCCCGTACGACCGATGAGCCCGCGGCTTGAGCAACGAGAAAAGCCGGACACCCACCTTGTGCCGTCTTGGCGCGATCGGCGTTTGTGCAGGGGTCCTGTTGGCGGTCTGTACCCCGGCCGTCGCCGCGCCGAGAGGGACGCCGGCCTCGGGTGAGCTCTCCTACACCACGTTCAGCCCGCCGGCCGTGAAGCGTCTCGCGTTCACCTACGACGGCTCGACGTTCCGGCTCGGAGTGCGGCGTCTGGTTGCCACGCTCCCCGCTGCGGACGGGATCGTATTCGGCCCGGATGGAAAGCTGCTCGTCGGGGGCGGTGCCTCGGGCATCTTCGAGGTCGACCCGAGGGCAGGAGCGGCGCAGAGCGCGCGGCCCGGCGGACCGGGGGCGTGGCACGTGGCTGTCGATCCCAGCGGCACGAAGGCGTGGGCGGCGGGGATCCCCGGGCCTCTGTCGCTGGTACCACTCGACCCGTTCGGCAACGGGGTCGCCCGCCCCCTCAGCGGTGACGACCGCTCGGTGACGTCGATCGGCTTCGCCCGAGACAAGGCCTTCTACACGGCCAGCGACCCGGCGGGCTACGGCGACTTCGGGCTGATCGACCTCGAGTCGTTCCGCACAACACGGCTCATGGCGCAGCTGCGGGGCGCCCACGGGATGACCTTCGACCCGTCCACCGGTGACCTGCTGCTGTTCGGCAACACCGAGATCGTGCAGATCGACCCCGCCAACCCAATGGTGGTCGCCGCCTCACGAAGCTTTCCGGGCCTCCAGCTCGACCAAGGAACGGTCGACGGCAAGGGCCACCTGTTCGCGGCAAGCAACACGGGACAGCTCCTGTTCGTCGACTACTCGATCACCGGACACATCGACGACAGCCGCGACGTCGTGGCCCAGGTACCGGTCGATCCGAACCTCGACGACCTGGCCCCGCTCACCGGACCTGGCCCATCCGAGGTCCACAACAACGTGTCGGTATTGGTCGCCGTCGGCATCGTCGTGGGAGCGATCCTCGTCGCTCTCGGCGTCGCCTTGGTGGTTGTGCGTTGGCGCCGATGACTTCACGAGTGCCCAGCCCATGACGGTGGGAGAGCCCCCGATCCCGACGCTGGTAGCGACGGGTTGCCTACGGCGACGAGGTACGCGTCGGCAGTTCTCAGGGTCGAGGAATCCGTCCAGACCGGAACCGGAGAGCGTCCCGGTGGGAGCGTCGCTGCGCCGACCGAGCGATGACGCTGATTGTGCCATCCACCTCGAGGGTGGCGCTGAAGACGTCGTCGAGCGAGCTGAGGCCGTGCTCGCGAACCGCGGTCATGACCTGGTCAAGAGTGACGCCCTCGGCGCGCAGCCGCGCCTTGATGACGCTGCCGTCGAATACGAGCAAGGTCGGCGAGCCGACCACCCGCCCTTTCAGGGCGGGAGAGCGCCGGAAGGCGAAGGCCGCCACGCCCCCGAGGGCGACCAGCGAGCCGGCCGACGCCAGACCGCCGGCCAGGTAGCCGCTGCCTTGGGTCATGGCGTTCTGTACGGCGTTGGAGAGGGCCATGACCATGGCGAGGTCGAGAATCGTCAGCTGCCCCAGCTCTCGCTTCCCGAACAGACGCAACCCGCCTATCGCGACGACGGCGACGACCAGGGTCCTGGTGGCGAGGGCCGCGGCGAGGATGCCGATACTGGGCGCGCCCGTTGCGGCAAGGACCGAGTTCACCCGAGCCGCAACCCTCGGTAGTGACGCCGGGTCCGATGCACACGAGAGTCTTGGGGGACCACGCTGATCGTGCCGTCGGGTTCGAGCACGCACAACCTCGCTCGGTTGATGTCGTCGATCTCGTGCTCTCGCAACGCCTCCATGATCTGATCGGTGGTAATGCCTTCCCGGCGCGTGTTCTCGGTGATGATGCGGCCGTGGTTCACCAAGACGACGGGCTGGCCGACGATCAGACGCTCGAGTCTCGGTGATCGCGCTACGACGCCCGTGGCAAGCCGATTGAGTACCAAGAGCGTGAGCGCTGCCACCAGACCACCGGCCAACGTGGTGTCGTTGCCCACCATGGCGTTTTGCACGGCGTTGGCCAAAACGACCACGAGCACGAGGTCGTAGATGTTCATCTGGCCTAGTGCCCGTTTGCCGAACAGGCGCAGTCCCAAGACGAGGAACAGGTAGATCACCGTCGTCTTCGCCGCGATCGCCCCCGCACCCGACCAGCTCGGGTGGCTGAAGACCAGCTTGGCGTAGGAGGTGCCTGCGAGGATCACGGTGCCCACGACGCGCAAGACTGGGCTGCATGGGGCTGTTGGTGGTAGTCGCTCATACGAGCGCCATCTTCGCGTTCCTGGGGATCGCCATTCGTCTCATCGCGCGGCGGTCGCTGGCACAGCTGGACGTCGTCGACCTCGTGGTGATCCTGTTGCTCGGCAGCGCCGTCGAGACAGCCATGGTCGCCGGTGACGTCAGTCTGGGCGCGGGCATAGCAAGCGTCAGCACGCTGATCGTCTTGGACGGCGCTCTAAGCCAGAGCGCCGTCCGGTCCCGGCGCCTGAGCCAGATGTTGGGCGGGAAGCCAATCCTGCTGGTGCACGACGGGCGGCTCCTGTCCGCGCACCTTCGACGGGCGGGGCTGACGCGCGATGACCTCGACGAAGCCCTGCGCGAGCGCGGCGAGAAGAGCATCGGCGGCCTACGACAGGTCGTCTTGGAGGCCGACGGCACCGTGCATGTCGTTCCCCGCCGGCAGCCGACCTGACAGACGTCGCACCGATTCGTCGCACCGCCCCGGCCACGATGGCGCTCTGGATCCTGTCCACGTCGTGGGGTCCGTCTCGTCGGCGTGCCTGCGCGGTATCGCCGATGAGCTCGGGGAGTGCTGCGACGGCAAGTCGAGTTGGATTCCGCCGTCGACTACGTCGTACTCATGGAACAATCGTCTCCGGCCAGGCCACCAGTGCCGCTTCGCGGGTTCCTGGTTCTGGGTTAATCGACCTGCACATCGTCGCTGGACTCTCCGCCGATGCCATAGGTCGTCCGTCATCCTTCTCCCCTGGGGAGGGTCGACGCCGCCAGCGCCGCCACTTACGAAACGGCCGGTGTCATTCTGACGCCATGTCCAGCCTGTACAAACACGATCCCCATCCGCGAATCGCCGAGCGCAAAACACGAAGGTCCTGTCAAGGTCAGAGAGCAACTGCCCTCAGGCGGGCCCTGCACCGCTTTAACAACCGCTTCGCGCTGGTCATCACCATCGCCGTGGGCAGCATGTGGTGCGCAAGATAAGAACCCGAGCGGGCGTTCTGGAGCGCTCGCGAGAACGTGGGCTTAGTCGTCGAGCGAGCGGTTAGCGCTGCTATGGGGAGGGAGGCTCCTCGCCGGGTGCGAACCGTCCCGCCTCAGGACTCAGGGCGGCGACGTGACGGTGGATCTCATCGAGGAGGTCAGTGTTGTGCTTCACCGCTTTGGTGAGCTCGGTGTTCTCGACGAGCAATCCCTTGATGTCGTCGGTGTTCTTCTCGGTGTGGATGGCGATCTCCGAGGAGATCGCATCGGCCCGCTTGGCTGCAATCAGCAGCGCAGCCGCCTGCACGCCCGCCAGCATGGACAGGAACAGGTTCAACAGGATGTAGGGGTAGGGGTCGAAGCCGTGCTTGCCGTGCCGGCCGCCGAGGTAGAAGATTGAGTTGACGACAGCCCAGGCGATCATGATGCCGAAGAAGCAGAACACGAAGGGCCACGATCCCATCATGTTCCTCATGCGGTCGGCGGCGCGTTCGCCGAGCGTGAGCTGCTCGCCTGAGCGGACCCCCGGATGCTTGTGCCACAGCGTCTGCCACCCTGTCGGCGCCATAGGAGGGATCGTCGCGCACGCCGCCCGTGACGACGCGGACCCGTTGTGGTTCTTAATGCCGGGAGGACGCCGACGCCGTCCTGAACACTGCTCGCCACCGCGGTCGAGCGTGAGGGACGATCGCTGACCAACACGTCAGCGCGGCTCGTACTTGCCATCCAGCATCACCTCGAGGCGCAGGACGCTGAGATCGGGCAGATCGTGGCGGGCGTCCGTCAGCTGTGTGGAGCTGAGATCTCGGGAGCGGCGGTCCGGAAAGGCACGATGAGGCAAGCCGCAGCGCGCTGGGTGAGGGCCGCCTCGGAACGTGGCCGTGCTGTGAACGCCCATCGCATTGACCAGACTGTGGTTCGTGCGGATGTCTGGGCCGCTGTTCGTCGTCGCGTTGTTCGTATACGGCGCCATGGCGGTAGCCACTACGCGGGGTGCATCGCTGCGAAGGCGCGACCGCGGGCACGAGCTCGAGTAAGGCGCCCTCAGCCTTCGTGCCCACGATCGATAGGTGCTCCGGCTTGGAGGAGTGGACTCAAAGCGCCAAGGCGCGGGGGGTCGGTGTCGCTGACCTACGTCGCTTTGTTGGCCAGGTCTGCGCTGGTCGATCTACCGTCAAGAGGCCGAGACCTGTCAGCAGACGCAGAGTTTGGTCCCCTTTGGCTAAGGCTTCGTCGACTCCGGGGCCACGCGTAATTCGCTCGTCTGGGGAGTCGGGCTCTTGCGCGTGGGGGCGGTCGCGTCGGGCGAGGCACTTAGTGGCGCGACAGCTCCTCGCCGTACCGTTCCTGTTGGTGGTGGCGTGCTCGGGCGTGTCGGCCCCGGCTCAGCGAGCCGCGCAACCGACCGCGACCAGCCAGCACAGCGGCTCAGCGGGTTCCAGGGCGGCCTTGGCCGTCTGTGGGCTGCTGACCGTCCAGGATGTCGAAGCGGCCACAGGACTGCGGGTCCGGACGCACTCGGCCACCCCCGTCGCCGACAACAGTGCGAACTGTCGCTGGTTGCTCGAGCCTGCACCGAATGCTGTCTTCCTGAACGTCGCCTCGCCCAACGCCGGGGTGGCCCTCAGCGATCTGTTCAAGGCGTCGGTCCAAGGCATGCCAGGCCACCCGGTACCCGAACTCGGTCCGTCGAGCTGGCAGGGCACGGGCCAGGACGACGCAGTGGTCGTGGTCAAGGGTGCGTTCGTTCTCAAGGTCACCGTCGAAGGTCCCGGCTCCGCATCGCGCCGCTATGGGCAGGCGGACGACGAACGCATGGCCCAGCTCCTCGTCACGCACCTTGTGGCTCAGATGTAGAACATCCTCACGGCAGAGACGACCCCGGCCCGGCTGCGACGATCGATGCCGGCGAACGCCAGCCGACGGGCGCCACAGCGACGCCGTCGTGTCGACTCCTCCTGTCGAGCGCCAACAGAGCGAGATAGGGGCCGAGGTAGACGAGCACGAGCGAGGTGATGATGATCCCCGTGTCGTTGACCAGCAGGCCCAGCACGCCAGCACCCACCAGCGCGAGTGCGCCGACCCGGAGTGCCGACCCCCGCGGCAAGATGCGCACGAAGCGGCGATCGCGGACCAACAGGTAGCCCAGGAACAGCGTCACGATCAACGCCAGCCATGACCACACCGTCTCCAGGAACACGCGCACGTCGGTGGATGCCTTTCGGGCGATGACGGTGGCCAGCGTCCCTCCGCCGCTGTTGGTGCTGGTTCCCAGGAGCTCGCCGAGGTGGCTGCGTGTCGTCGCGGGACGGAGCAGCTCAATGGCTCCGGCCGCGGCAACGACGGCGACGGTGACCCCGAGGGCCACAGCGATCGTCTTCCAGTTTGGGCGGATGCCTACAAGGGCAGCGAAGGTCACGACGAACACGGGCACCATCGTGAGGATGCTGCCGACCTTGGCACCCAGCACCGAGGCACCTGCCGCGACCACCACGACGACGAAGCTGGCTCCGACCCAGGCCAGTGCGTCGCGGCGCCGGCGCGACCAATCCACGAAGACGGCGGTGGCGACGAGTGTGCTCGCCACGAGCACGCCCAAGGCGGTGCCTCCGATCCCGTAGAAGCGGTCGGCGGTGAGCGGGGCGTAGCCCAGGATGCTGTTCACCTGAAGGCGGGCGCCGGTCGCCACGTCGACCACGAGGACGGCGACCGTCGACGCCGACAGGACGAACAGGGGCGCCAGGACGTGAAACCGGGCGCGCGAGGCGGCCAGCACCAGCCCGGCGTCCAGCCCGGCGAGGGCGACGGCAGCCCAGCCGTGCAAGGTCGCGGGCGGGACGATGCGTAGCAGGAAGGTCGCCAGCGGGAAGGCGGCGATGGCGAGGAGGCCGAACCGGATGAGGGCACTGAGCCGCATGGCCCCCCGGCGCCCCGCCAAGACCCACGCGGCGGCCAGGTAGACCAGGCCGTGGAGCACGACGAAGCCCAGGGCGATCGGGAAGTATGTCGTCGCCCTGGCCCGCCCGTCGCGGTCGAGGCCGGCCAGACGGCCCAGGTCGGGATGGCCCGCGCGGTAACGGAAGGGCCGCCCGATCATGGCGGCCGGGGGCATCGCGCCAACCGAGGTCACGATCGCCGGTGCCATGTCGGTCAGGGTCACGAGGCCCAGCCGCCGCGTCGACGGCGAGTCGACATAGCCGTGGGGGACGCCGGGGCCGACCACCACGACCGGCGCCAGGTGCCAGGGGGCCGACGGAGGAACGACCGACAGCACGATCAGGCGGGCTGGCGCGGGCAACCGCGCGGCAACGGCGCCCAAGAGCCCGTCGCCTGCACCGATCCCCTGTTGACGCGGCTGTCCCGTACCGTGTGCGCCCGCTGCGGGTGTCTCACCGGTGTCGACGAAGACCACGTCGGCTTCGCGGAGCGCGTCGCCGACTGCCGCCACCACCTTGGACGCGCTGTCGGTCGGGATGGCGCCACCCCCGGCGTCTGAGCCGGTCCCGATGACCCAGGCCGCGTTGACCAATCCCGCCCTGTCCATGGCCGCCAGGGCGACCGGTGCCCCACCGCTCCCTGCGCTCGTGGTCTCGACGATCGCGGTACGTCTCCCGCCGGCGTGTAGCGCGTCGCCGAGTGCACCCGGCGCCGTCGCAAGGTGACGGCCGCGGTTGGCAGCGATCAAGCCTCGAGCAGTGTCGACGACCAGCGGCTGGCCGTCGCGACTGCTCGCCGTGGTGGATGAGCGCGCAGCCGCGACCTGTACGCGTGCGCCCGCGCCGAGGGTGGCATAGCCCTCAGCCATCGTCGGCGTCGCCGAGACGGTCCGGACGGTCATCGCACCTACGGCGCCCCGGGCCATGAGCACACGCAGATTCGGCACCCGGCCGTGTTGCACGTCGTCCCAGCTCAGCCCCGAGAAGCCGAAGACCACGACCTTGGAAGCCGCTGGCGCCGGTCGATCGGCGGGCTCCGAACGTGCCCCCGACCAAAGTGACACGCCCAGCACGACTGCCGTGGCGGCAGCAACCGCCGCCAAGCGACGTCGTTGGGTGATGGCCGTCATGACCACGCGGGCCTCAGCAACCCCGCGGATCGAAGGACTGCAGCGGTGTGACCGAGGGCGTCACCGGCTGGCCGCCGGGCGTTGGCACCGACGTCGTCGGGGTCACAGTCGCATGGGGGGCGGTAGCGACGCTCGCTGACCCCGAAGTGGCGGGCGTCGGCGCCGTGGCCCGCACGACCGAGCCGACGTCGACCACCGCCGTGCTCGGGGGTACCTGGGCGTCGGGATAGATCAGCGCCGCGCCCGCCAGTGAGGCCAGCACCGCCTGGGCGCGTGCGACCTCGCCGGGGTGATAGCGCACGACGGTCTCCGACGGACTCGCCTCGACGGGCTGGCGACTGACCGTCGAGACCTGTAAGCCCGCGGCACTCAACCCGGCCGCGACCTGTGCACCGAGGCCGCGGCCGGAGCGGTCGTCGACGCCAACTTGGGTGGGCGCGGACTGTGGCGACGGCGCACCCAGGAACTGGGCGATCACCTGTGCATCGGCCGGTTGGGTCGGGAACACGACCGAGCCGTAGCTGCCGCCGCCGAAGCGGTAGTTGGCCTGGGACACGAGGGTCACGGGCAGGGTCAGTTGCGGCGCTGCGTCGGGATTCAGGCCGTGGTAGCGGCGGATCAGGCTCACCATCGTCCCCACGTTCATCGACGAGTCGACCGTGACCTGGTGCACGAGGTTGCCCAAAACCGCGTTGGCCGTGAGGGGGTTGGTCAGGCCCTTGGCCTTGGTCGTCTTGGCCAGCACGCTGAGGAAGGCGTGGTCGCGGCGGATGCGGCTCAGGTCGGATTCGGGGTCGTCGGCCCAGCGGCCCCGGGCGTCGATGTATTGCAGGTGACGGGCCCGGACCACCGCCAGGGCCTGGAACCCACCCAGGTGCTGGCAGCCGGTCTTGGTGATGTGCAGTCCGGAGAACGAGTCGCGCACGGGGGTGCGAAAGGCCATGTCGATGCCGCCCAGGGCGTCGACGACCTTTTGGAACCCGTCGAAGTTGATCGACACGTAGTGGTCGATCGGGATCCCCAGGTTGCCGCTCACCGCCTCCACCAGGTGCTCGGGCCCGTCGTTGAGGGCGGCGTCGATCTTGCCGACGGCGCCGGCCACCGAGTGCGGAGGGAGAGGGACGAACAGATCCCGCGGGATCGAGAGGAGCGTGGCGCCCCGGTGGGGGTCGAGGTGCAAGAGCATCGTCACGTCGCTACGGGCGCCGGCCACCTCTTCAGGGCTGCCGAACTGGGGGACCTCGCTGGGGCTCAGCCCAGTGCGGGTGTTGTTGCCGACCAACAGAATGGTCATCGGTGCGTCGGCGGAGCCATGACCGTGCTGGGACAGGCCGGGCACATTGACCTTGGCGATCTGGCCGTAGCGGTACCTGACGTACGCCACGGTGGCAGCACCCGCGAGCACGGCGACAGCGGTCAGGATGGCGGCGGCGATAAGGAGTCGGCGAAGCCAGCGGCGTCGACGCGGCGACGACCCGGCTTGGCGCCGTGTCGGGATCGTCTCGCTCCAGGCCACGGGAGCGCCCTGGCCACTGGCGACCGCTCTAGCGGCGGCGGTCCGCGGCGCGTCAGGACGGGGTGGCGGGCGCGAGGGTCGTCGGATCTGCGGCATCGAAAGCTGGGGGGGAACCAGTCCGCACGCCTCGGACGGCTCAACGTATCGCCCGTGTCTCGCGTTTTGGCGGCGCGCCTACCGGGCTTTGAGTGCGTCGGTCTGGGTCGCGATCGCCGGCTGCGAGGGCTCAGGTGGAGGCGGGACCCTCCCCGCGGCCTCGTTCCGTGCGTTCGGCGATGAGCCTGTCGAGCTCGGCGCGAGACATCGTCACCTGCTC
>JAFASB010000340.1 GCA_019244985.1 Acidimicrobiia bacterium
TGAGGACTACACGCTCGCCACGCTGCCGCAGGAGGACCCCGCCGTCTACGAGATGCTGTGCGAGGCCGACTCGATCGGCGTGTTCCAGGTCGAGAGCCGAGCGCAGATGGCCACGCTGCCGCGGCTCAAGCCGCGCCGGTTCTACGACCTCGTCGTCGAGGTCGCGCTCATCCGGCCCGGCCCGATCCAGGGCGGCTCGGTGCATCCGTACATCCGCCGCCGCAACGGGCTGGAGGAGCCGACGTACCTGCACCCGCTGCTGGAGAACAGCTTGAGCAAGACGCTCGGCGTGCCGCTGTTCCAGGAGCAGCTGATGCAGATGGCCATCGACGTGGCCGGTTTCACCCCGGCCGAGTCAGACCAGCTGCGCCAGGCCATGGGCTCCAAGCGCAGCCACGAGCGCATGGGGCGGCTCCGCCAACGCCTGCTCGACGGCATGGCCGTGCGGGGCATCACCGGCGACGTCGCCGAGCAGATCTACGAGAAGCTCGCCGCCTTCGCCGACTTCGGCTTCCCCGAGAGCCACTCGGTGTCGTTCGCCTACCTCGTCTACTCCTCGGCGTGGATGAAGCTGCACTATCCGGCCGCGTTCCTGGCTGCCCTGCTCAACGCCCAGCCCATGGGGTTCTACTCGCCGAACACGCTCGTCGCCGACGCCAAACGGCACGGCGTCGAGGTCCTGGGCCCCGACGTCAATCTGGGCGGTGCCAAGGCAACGCTGGAGAAGGACGGCGGTGTCCGCCTCGGCCTCGACTACATCCGCAACATCGGCGACGACCTGGCGAAGAAGATCGAGGAGCACCAGCCCTACGAATCGGCGGAGGACCTGGTGCGACGCACGGGCGCGTCGCAGCCGGCGGTCGAGGCGCTGGCGACTGCGGGCGCCTTCGACTCGCTCGGTCACCCGCGGAGAGAGGCCCTCTGGAGCGCGGGGGCGGCGTCTCAGACCCGGCCCGATCGTCTCGAAGGCATCGTCACCGGCACCGACGCGCCGCAGCTGCCGGGCATGGCCGACGTGGAGGTCGCGGCCGCCGACCTGTGGGCGACGGGCGTGTCGGTGCGCCATCCGATGGAGTTCGTGCGCCACCGCATCCCCAAGGCGGTCACCATCGCCGGGCTGCAGCAGGTCGACGACGGCACCCGTGTCACTGTGGGGGGCGTCGTCACCCACCGCCAGCGCCCGTCGACGGCCCAGGGCACGGTGTTCGTCAACCTGGAGGACGAGACCGGCATACTCAACGTGATCTGCTCGGAAGGCGTGTGGGCCCGTTACCGAAAGGTGGCCCGGGCGTCGTCCGCGCTCCTGGTGCGGGGGATGCTCGAGCGCACCGAGGGCGTCACCAACCTCGTCGCCGAGCGCATCGAGGCGCTGCCGCTCGCCACCCAGGCCATGAAGGCGAGGGACTTCCGTTAGCTGACGGTGAAGGCCGTGTGCATGCCCAGCGTGTAGTGGCCGGCGATGTTGCAGATGGCGACGTAGGAGCCCGGCGTCAGCTGCACGTCGAGCGTCTTCGTCTGGCCCGCGTTGATGTTGTCGACCTCCGGCGAGATCTTTTCGACGCCCGCGCCCTGCTCGTCGACCACGCCGTTCTTCTGGGGAAGTGCGTTGGGAGCGAGCGTTGTCTTGAACACCATGAACTCGTGCACCATCCCGCCCTGGTTCTTCACCGAGAAGTGCACGGGCCCGGCCTTCAGCGACGTCGACGAAAGCTTGATCGAGTACTCCTGTTCGGTCACGTTGATCGTGCCCGGCGGCGACGACGATGACGAGGACTTCGAGCCACCACACGCGCTGAGCGCGCAGACGGCAACGACGACGAAGACGGCTGCAAGTGCTCGGCGCATGGCCGGGAGACTAGGGGCCGGACCGCTGATACGTCCCGATCAGCTGGCCGCGTGCGAGCACGGTCGAGTGCTCGAGTGTCGCCCACGTATCCGCAGCCTGTCCGGTCCCGTCGGAGATGGTCAGCCCCGTCTGCAGCGCCAACACGGTGAACACGTAGCGGTGCTTCGAGCCGGCGGGCGGACACATGCCGCCGTAGCCCTGCTTCCCGAAGGAGTTCGTCGTCTGCTCGGCACCGGACGGCACCTCGCCGGCAGTGAGTGACGTCGTCGATGACGGGATGTCGTAGATGAGCCAGTGGATGAACTGCTGGGCCGTGTCGACGTCCTGCACGCGCAGGGCGAAGGTGGCGGTGCCGGGCGGGGCCCCTGTCCATGTCAACGGGGGCGACTGGCCGGGCCCGTCGCACGTGTACTGGACGGGGATCGACCTGCCGTCTTTGAAGGCGGCGCTCGTCAACTGCATGGTCTGACCTGCAGCGACCGTCGAAGGCGACGACGTTGTCGCAGAGCTTCCGCCGCCCGAGCCGCACGCCACGGTCGTGGCGAGAAGGGCCAGGGCTAGCCTGCGCAGCACCGGCTCGGTCTACCCGAAAGAGGGCATGTGGCAGACGGTGTCGAACCCTCCGCGGTGACAGACGACGTCGAGGCGCAAGAAGCCGAGGGAGTACTCGTCGAGGCTGCCGGTCTCGAGCCCATCGACGCCAAGGCGATCCTGCGCAGCGGGGGACCGCGGTTCGCGGCGAACGCGGGGTTCCCGATCCTCTTCTTCTACCTCGGCTGGAAGGTCTCCGGGTTGCTGCTCGGCGTCGTCCTCGCCACCGCGGTCGGCGTCGCCGCCTTCCTCTACGAGCGGCACAAGGAGCGTCCGGGGATGGTCGCCCGGCTGGCGCTGGTGATCGTGATCATCCAGGGAGCGATCGGCCTCGCCTTCGGCAGCGCCAAGGTGTATCTGGCCCAGCCCGTCGTCGTGAATCTGGTGCTCGGACTCGTCTTCCTCGTGACGACCCTTCGAGGCAACCCCTTCGCCGGCCAGTTCGCCGAGGAGCTGTACCCGTTCCCGGCTGAGGTGAAGGAGTCGGAGACCTTCAAGCGGGCGTTCGCGCGTGTCTCGGTGGTCTGGGCCGTGTACTTCCTCGCCCGCAGCCTGATCCGCCTCTACATGCTGCAGTGGAGTGTCGACGCCTTCGTCGTCGTGAACGTCATCACCGGCTTCCCCATCATCGCCGGCCTCATGTCGTGGTCGGTGTGGTACATCACCCACTACTTCCGGGAGAGCGACGAGTGGGGCACGGCCCTTGCGCAGCTCGACGCCGGGGCCTGAGCACTACGGTTCTCGCTCATGGCATGGGACTTCTCCACTGAGCCCGAGTTCGAGCAGAAGCTCGAGTGGATGCGCACGTTCGTCCGCGACGAGATCTACCCGCTCGAGACGCTCGACCTCGACGAGGCCACCTTCCGACGCCTCACCGATCCCCTCCGGGAGGAGGTGAAGAAGCAGGGTTTGTGGGCCGCCCATCTCGATCCCGAGCTGGGCGGGCAGGGATTCGGCCAGGTGAAGCTGGGTCTGATGCACGAGATCCTGGGCTCGTCGATCTTCGCTCCCACGATCTTCGGCAACCAGGCGCCCGACTCGGGCAACGCCGAGCTCATCGCCATCGGCGCGACCGACGAGCAGAAGCAACAGTGGCTGTGGCCGCTGCTCGAGGGCAAGCTGCGCAGCGCGTTTTCGATGACCGAGCCCGAGACGGCCGGGTCCGACCCAACGCTTCTGAAGACGCGGGCTGTTCGTGACGGCGATGAGTGGGTGATCAACGGCCACAAGTGGTTCACGTCGAACGGATCGTCGGCCGACTTCCTCGTGCTGATGGCGATCACCAATCCCGACGTGCACCCCTATCAGGGGGCGTCGATGATCATCGTTCCCGTCGACACACCGGGCGTCGACATCGTGCGTGACGTGCCGACGATGGCTGAGCCCGACACGGAGTTCGGCCGGTACGGCAACCACTCCGAGATCTACTATCGCGACGTCCGCGTGCCGTACGAGAACCTCATCGGCAACGAGGGCGACGGGTTCGTGCTGGCCCAGAAGCGTCTGGGCCCCGGTCGCATCCACCACTGCATGCGCTGGCTGGGCCAGAGCAAGCGGGCGTTCGACATGCTCTGTGAGCGCGCCCTGTCGCGCTACGCCTTCGGCTCGACGCTCGCAGAGAAACAGACCGTGCAGAACTGGATCGCCGACTCCGCGGCCGAGATGCAGGCCGCCCGTCTGCTCACGCTTCACGCGGCCTGGAAGATGGACCAGGAGGGGTCGTCCAAGGCGCGCGTCGAGATCGCCATGATCAAGTACTTCGGCGCCACGGTGCTCTACAACGTCATCGACCGCGCCATCCAGATCCACGGCGCCCTCGGCTACTCCACCGATCTGCCGCTGGAGGCGATGTACCGCCACGCCCGGGCCGCCCGTCTCTACGACGGCGCCGACGAGGTTCACAAGGTCACCGTCGCCCGCCAGATCCTGAAGAGCTACGAGCCCCACGACATGCCGAGCGAGCACATTCCGACGAGACGGGAGGCGGCGAAGCAGAAGTTCGCGGCGATGCTCGACCAAGCGACGGCGAACGCCTGATGGCCGATATCGAGAAGGCGACAGCCGCCGACATACCGCGCCTGTCTCAGACTCTCGCCCGGGCGTTCTACGACGATCCCGCGATCAGCTGGATGGTGCCCGACGACGAGCGTCGCCTGCGCGTCGGCCCCTATGGCTTCAAGAGCTGGCTCAGCAAGATCTACCTCCCCAAGGATTCGGTCTTCACCGATCCCGACCGGAAGGCCGCCGCCCTGTGGGCGCCTCCGGGGAAGTGGCGTATGTCGGCCGGCCTGCAGTTGCGGCTCACGCCGTCGGTCTTTCGGATCGTCGGTCTCAGGCGCCTCCCGCTCATCGCCAAGGGTCTGGCGATGATGGACAAGGAGCATCCTGACGACCGGCCCCACTGGTACCTCGCCGTGCTCGGCACCGACCCCGATTACCAGGGCAAGGGTCTGGGGTCAGCGGTGATGCAGCCCGTCCTCGACCGGTGCGACGCCGACGGCGTCGGCGCGTACCTCGAGTCGTCGAAGGAGGCCAACATCCCCTTCTACCGACGTCACGGCTTCGAGGTCACCGGCGAGCTCGTCCTGCCCGAAGGGCCGCCGATCTGGCCCATGTGGAGAGACCCGCAGGCTCCTTAGCCGCCGGCTGCTTTTGCGCGGCGCTCCATCTCGTCGGGCGACACGTCCTCGACGTGGGTGCCGATGTTCCAGCGGTGGCCCCACGGATCCTCGAACTGGGCGGTGCGGTCGCCGTAGAACTGGTCGGCCGGCGGTCGTAGCTCCTTGGCCCCGGCCGCCATGGCCTTCGCCCAGACACCGTCGACGTCCTCGAGGTACAGGCTGATCGTGACCGGCGATCCCCCGAGGCCCTTCGGGCTCTTGGAAGGGGAATCCGGGGACTCGTCCGCCAGCATGATCATCGAGTCACCCAGCTCGAGCTCGGCGTGGCCGACCTTGCCGCCGCCGCCCATCCGCATGCGCTCCTTGGTGCCGAGCACCTGGTTGTAGAAGTCGATGGCGTCTGCTGCGCCGTCGACGATCAGATACGGGATGACCTGCGGGTAGCCGTCGGGGACGGGCTTGACGTTCGCCATCGCGTGAGCCTTGCACGGAACTGGTGCCGCTGGCCGAAAGACTTGCGTCAGTAGGATTCCGGGCGGTGCACCGAAGCAGGGTCGTCCTGGTCGTGGTGGCCACGCTGGTGTCGATGGGGGCGGGTGTGGCGTGGGGGCTCGTGCGCCCGAACGCGGCGTCGTCCTCGAACAAGCGGGAGTCCGAGTATGGCCAGGTGCACCTGAACGACCCCACCGCGGCGGGCGGCGCCGGTGCTGTCGAAGGCATCAAAGCCCGCTGGGTGCAGGCTGAGAATGCCAAGCCGGGGACGTCGGATTGGCGCGTGTCGAATGCAGGGAAGGACGGCGACCTCGATGGCTTCGCCGACAAGGTCAGTGCCCAGCAGGGCGACACTGTCCGGCTGTTCGTGTCGACCAAGGCGACCGGCTACCACGTCGAGGCCTACCGCATCGGCTACTACGGGGGACTCGGCGCCCGCCTCGTGTGGAAGTCCGTCCAGTTGCCCGGCCGCGTTCAGCAGGCCGCGACCCGCGACAAGCAGACGAACATGGTCGAGGCACCCTGGTCGCCTTCGCTCTCGGTCCAGCTGACCTCCGCGTTCCCGCCGGGCGTGTACCTCTTCAAGCTCGTCGCCGACTCCGGTGTCCAGCACTACGTGCCGTTGACGATCCGCGACGACCGGAGCACGGCCGCGTTCGTCATCCAGAACTCGGTGACGACGTGGCAGGCCTACAACCTCTGGGGTGGGTACGACCTCTACGAGGGCAAGAACGGCAGCGGCGGCTCGGACTTCGAACATCGGGCGCGCGTCGTGTCCTTCGACCGCCCCTATGCGATGGGCGCCGGGTCCGGTGACTTCCTGGGCAACGAGTTCCCGCTCATCTCCCTGGCTGAGTCCCTCGGCCTCGATGTCACGTACTGGACCGACGTCGACCTCCACGAACGAGGCCAGCAGCTGCTCACCAAGCACAAGGCCTTGCTCACGCTCGGCCACGACGAGTACTGGTCGCCCGAGATGCGGGGTGCGGCCGAGCACGCGCGGGACCAGGGCGTGAACCTGGCCTTCTTCGGGGCCAACGCCGTGTTCCGCAAGATCCGGTTCCAGCCGAGCCAGATGGGTGGCGACCGCCAAGAGGTCGACTACAAGAGCGCGCGCGAGGACCCCATGAACGGCATCGACAAGCAGGCCGTCACCGTCGACTGGCGCCTGCCGCCGATCTCCCAGCCCGAGAGCACACTCATCGGCGACTTCTACGACTGCAACCCGGTCAAGGCCGACATGATCGTCGGGGACCCGTCTGGATGGGTCTACGCCGGCACCGGGCTCGACAAGGGTGACCGCCTGCGGAACCTCATCGGACCGGAGTACGACCGCTTCGACCCGAGCGGGCCGAAGAACGTCCAGGTGTTGGCCCGCTCGCCGGTCACCTGCCATGGCAAGGCCAGCTACTCGGACATGACCTATTACACCGCCCCGAGCGGTGCGGGTGTCTGGGCGAGCGGCACCAACTGGTGGGTGAGCAAGCTGAGCGAGGACTGCCCCACGGACGCGTCTTCGACGACGACCTCGAGCACGACCACGACCATCCCGGCGACGCCTCGGACGACCAAGACGACGGCCATCTGTCCGAAGCAGCCGGTGATCGACATGACCGAGAACGTGCTGAACCTGTTCGGGGTGGGCCCCGCCGGGCGCTCCCAACAGTCGACGGGCACCAACCTGAAGGAGCTCAACGCCGGGCTGCCGGCCGCCTCGGACAACACGGGCGAGACAACGCCCACGACCCGCTCCCGCACACGCACGCGCTCCAGCTACACGGTTCCTCAGTACGCGCCGCAGGAGACGCCGAGCACGGAGCCGTCGTACTCGCCGCCGTATACGTACAGCCCGTCGACGGAACCGCCACCCCGCACGACGCCGACCCGGCCGCATTCCCTCATCGGCGGCTGAGCGGTTCTCAGCGCCGCAAGCGGACGAGACTGATCCCGTCGCGCACCGTCACCATCACGCATTCGACGCGCTCGTCGGTGGCGATTGCGGCGTTCAGGTCGACGATGGCCCGGGTGTCGTCGTCGGTCGCGGACGGGTCGAGGACGCGTCCGCCCCAGAGGACGTTGTCGATGGCGATCACCCCGCGGTCTGAGAGCTTCGGGAGCACGGCCTCGAAGTAGTTGCCGTAGTTGGACTTGTCGGCGTCGATGAACACCAGGTCAAACGGGCCGTCCAGCGTCGCCAGGCTGTCGAGAGCCGGGCCGATGCGAATCTCGATGCGGTCGCGCCAGGGGCTGGCCTCGATGTGGCGCCGGGCGACCTCGGCGTGCTCCTCGCTGATGTCCAGGGTGACGAGCGATCCGTCCGCAGGCAGGGCCGATGCCATCGACATCGCCGAGTAGCCGGTGAACATCCCGAGCTCGAGGACCCGGCGGGCGCCGCTCATGGTCACGAGGGCCCGGAGGAAAGCGCCTTCGAGGTGGCCGGTGAGCATCCCGACTCGGTTTCCGAACCGCTCGTGCGTCTCGGCGGCGACCGCCGCCAGCTCGGGCAGCTCGGCGCTCGTGTGCTCGGATGCGTACCGCTCGATGTCAGGGTTCACGATTTCGGGCATGCTCGGAGTGTTATGGACATCGAACAGGCCCGCCAGTTCCTCCGCGAAAACCACAACCGCCGTGATCTGCACGCTGCGCCAGAACGGCGAGCCCACCATGTCTCCGATCACCGTGGGGGTCGACGCCGAGGGCAACGCCATCGTCAGCAGCCGGGAGACGGCGTTCAAGGTGAAGCACCTGCGCCGCGATCCTCGTGTGTGGCTGTGCTCCCTGACGCGGCAGTTCTACGGCGACTGGCTGCTCGTCAAGGGCCGGGCCACGGTCGTCGCGCTGCCTGAAGCCATGGACGGACTCATCGAGTACTACCGGGGGATCTCGGGCGAGCACCCCGACTGGGACGACTACCGCAGGGCGATGGAGCAGGACCGGCGGGTGTTGATCCGGATCGCCATCGAGGAGGCGGGACCTCAGCGCCAAGGGTGAAAGCCGTAAGCTCTCGCCCGCAAGGTTTGGAGGCCGCGATGGTGGAACCGCCGAGTCGTGATGCGTGGATTCACACGCCGCATCGGTTCTCGCGTTCGCGCCTTGCTCGGCGCGGATCCGGCATCCCTTCGTCAGGGTCTCGCCGCGCTCCTCGTCTCCTCGGGTGGTGACCTCCTCGCCGGGCTGCCGCTCGGCGCCATCACCGGCACGCTCGCCAGCCTCCCGGGGTTGCTCGTGCTCGTCCCCGCCGCCATCGGGATGCGCGGCAACGTGTTCGGCGCTCTGGGGAGCCGCTTCGGTACCGCGATCCACGCCGGTACGTTCACGCTGAGCCGGCGGGCCGAGACCGTCGTGGGCCAGAACGTGATCGCCTCGATGGCTCTGTCGCTGTCGATCTCGTTCGCACTCGCCATCCTCGCCAAAGCGGTGGCGATCGGCTTCGGCCTGTCCCACACGATCTCGATCGCCTACTTCGTCGTGATCTCCATCGTCGGAGGCACCATCTCCTCGGTCTTCGTGCTGCTCCTCACGATCGGCGTGGCGGCTGGGGCCGTGCGCTTCGGGTGGGACATGGACAACGTGGCGGCGCCGCTCGTGACCGCGGCCGGCGACATGGTCACGCTGCCGTCGCTGTTCGTGGCGACGTTCATCGTTGGGCCCGGCATCGTGACGC
>JAFASB010000378.1 GCA_019244985.1 Acidimicrobiia bacterium
GCGTGGATCTTCATGGAGCACATGGTGTGGGGCGGCGTGCGCCGCTACTCGCGCCAGCCCGAGCTGTGGGATCAAGAGCGTTGAGGCGCCGCGCCGCGGCACTGCTGGCTGCGCTCGCGGTCGGTCTCGTGCTCGCCGCGTGTGGCAGCAACGACAACGGCGGTGTGATCCAGGGCCCCACCGGCACGACCACCGCCCCAGCGTCGACGTCAACGACGTATTGAGCGACGCCGGCGAAGCCCTGGCGGGCTTCCAGCAGTTCGCGTTCACGCACGAGGGGAAGACGCGCGACGTCTTCCGCATGGGGTCGGGTCCGGCCGTCATCGTGATCGCCGAGATGCCCGGCATCACACCGAAGGTCGCTGACTTCGGGCGGCGAGTGGCGGCCATGGGCTGCACCGCAGCGCTCCCGCACCTCTTCGGCGACCCGGGGCGACCGATGTCGGGCGGCTACGTGGCGTCGTCGATCCTGCCGGCGTGCGTCTCGCGCGAGTTCGCGTGTTGGGCCACGCACAAGACGAGTCCGGTCACCGTCTGGCTGCGAGCCCTGGCCCGCCGGATGCACACCGAGTGCGGTGGGCCGGGCGTCGGCGCCGTGGGCATGTGCTTCACCGGCGGCTTCGCGCTGGCGATGATGGTCGACGACGTGATGCTCGCACCGGTGCTGAGCCAGCCGTCGCTCCCGTTCCCGATCACCAAGGGCCACAAGCGTGACCTCGGCATCTCCGACGAGGACCTGGCGCGGGTGAAGGCGCGCTGTGCCGCCGAGCCCGAACTTCGCCTCCTCGGTCTGCGGTTCTCGAACGACCGCCTGTCACCTCCCGAGCGCTTTCAACAGCTGAGTGACGAGCTCGGCGACAGCTTTGTCGCCGTCGAGATCGACTCCTCACCCGGCAATCAGTGGGGGAACCGCAAGGCGGCCCACTCGGTGCTCACCGAAGACCTGAAGGACGAGGCGGGTCACCCCACCAGGGACGCCCTCGACCAGGTCATGGCGCTGTTCCGCGAGAAGCTCCTCACGAGCTGACACGGATCACGCCGCGCATGCCGTAGGCCCAGTGCCCCGGCAGATGGCAGCCGTACAGGAGCTGTCGGCGCCGATCGACGTAGTAGGTGGTCGTCACCGTCGTCCCTGCGGGCACCGAGATCTCACCGGGTACCGAACCGTCGTGGTGATCGTCGGCGCCGTGCTCGTGGCGGTCCTGGGTCGCCTGGTCGCCGACGATGAACTCGTGGTCGATGGGGTCGGTGTTGCGGACGACGAACCGCACGGTCTGCCTGCTGCCGACCGAGACCGCGGCGGGGACGAAGCGGCTGTGGTGGATCTCGATGTTGACGACGCCGCTCGCCGCGTCCGAGCGCGCTGTGCAGCCGGCGCCCGCGCCCAGGGCCGCGACGGCGGCGAAGACAGCAACGACCTTCAACGGCTGAGGAGACGGCGCCTGGCGACCAGCACCGTGGCCACCGCCGCGCCCGCGAGGACGCCTGCACCCATGAGCGCCACCCCGAGGTCGACCGGCGCCGACTCCGCGTCGGCACGCTTGGGTGCGATGACCTGGTCGGGAGGCAGACCCAAGGCGATCTCGGCCGGCGCGGTGACCGTTGTCGGCGCCACAGTGGGTGTCGGGGTCGCAGGCGTCGTCGGATGCGTTGTCGGACGGGTGGTGGGCGGCGCCGGCTTCGTCGGACGGCGCAGGCCGGCCCAGACCATCGACGGTTGGCCGCGACCGCTGGCGTCGACAGCGAGGTCGTAGCGCAGTCGCCCCGCCTCCTCGCCGACCCGGAAGGCGGTGAACCACATGCTCTGGGGCATCCACCCCATGCCCTTGTCGGTGCGCAGATCGCTGAGCAGCTGGTCCGACGCCTGCTCCGAGCGCAGCGGGATCAGCCCGAAGCCGAGCGGCGTACCGGGCTGGGGCAGCAGGGCCGGCGCCCTGTCGGTGAGCAGATAGACGTCGGCGTCGATCTTCGTGTCACTGCTGTCTCCGAGCCCGAGGATGCGGAGAGGCACCCACGGGTTCGACACCGGGATTGTGAGGTGGATCGGCGTGCCGTCGCCCTGCTGCTGGCCGCGATCTTCCGCAGCCTGGGCGTCGAACGTGGCGGCCATGAAGATCGGGCTGCGCTCGGCGTAGAAGTCGAGCACCTCGGGCGCGTCGGGCGTGAGCTTGAAGCCGTGCTGGCGGGCCCAGTCGCCCACCGACGCGCCCCCGCCCTTCAGGATGGTGATGTCGAGGGCGTCGATCCGTTTCTCTTCGATGACCTCGGCCTGGGCAGCCGCCGGCTGTGGGCCGTCGGCCCGGTCGAGCGCCGCCGCCTGGGGAGGATTCACCTCGCGGTCGAGGCGCTGCAGGGTCCAGTCGCCGCCGCGTTCGATGTTCGTGGGGATGCCCGGGAGCGGGACGATCGAGCCGAACTCGGCGCCGCCGCCTTCGAAGCGGAACGAGGTGATGTAGTGCTCGAGGCCGCCGTGGTACGCAGCCAGCGTCCCCGTGCGCACGAGTCGGACGTTGCCGCCGGGTGTGACGAGCCCGGCGCACGCCATCGCCGGACCCGCCGCGACCGCCGCCGCAAGGAGCGCCGCCGCCGCCATCCCAACCAGTGCCATCAGCCGCCGAGCCATCGGTGCCTCCCGCGTCGTCTGTCTGGTTGGTGCAGCGACGCCGGTCCGATCAATCGCGGGAATTCGCGATTGATGACGGCCACACTGGAGCACCAAGGGAGAGGAGCTCATGCAGGTGCAGCCCGCAGCGACCGAGGCCGACCTCCTCACCGAGGCGGCGGCCGGCAACCCGATCGCCGTACGCGCCCTGCTCGACGGGTATGGCGACGCCTTGTACGGGTTCCTGTACGCCCGCGTCGGCGGCCACGCGCCCGTGGCTGAAGACCTTCTCCAGGAGACGTTCCTCGAAGCTGTGCGGTCGGCGTCAACCTTCCGAGGCGAGTCGTCGTTGAAGACGTGGTTGTGCACGATCGCCCGTCGCCGTCTCGGTCGTCATTACGAGGCCGAGCGCAAGGCGGCCGCGGCACGCGCCGGCCTGGCGCTCGTCGCCGACGATCCCGCCGATGACCGGCACGGCGACGTCGAGCGCCGTGACCAGATCACGCGCGCACTTGGCAGCCTCCCGGCGGTCCACCGCCAGGTGCTCGTCATGAAGTATCTCGACGACCGCACCGTCGACGAGATCGCCCAGGAGCTGAACCGCAGCCGGGTACAGGTGCAGTCGCTGCTCCAACGGGCCCGGGCCGGGCTACGCGACGAGATCGGGGAGTCGCGTGACTGACGAGTTGGAGCGCGAGCTACGAGGGGTCGATGGCGAACGGCCTCTGCCGCCGGCGATCTACAGCAGGTTGGAGTCGGCACTTGTGGACGACGCCCGGGCCCGTCACACGGGTACCGACGACGTTGCCGTCGCACTCGAAGCGCTCGATGCCCCGCGACCGGTGCCGGCGTCGACACGCGCTGCCCTCGAGTCGGCGCTCATCCGCACGCGGTGGGGCGACTTCCGCAGTCGTGTCCTTCTCGGTGCCGCGGCAGCGGCCATCGTCGTTGTGGGTGCGTTTGCGCTCCTGCGCGGGGGCAGCACACCGTCGCACCACGAGGTCGCCGTCGGACCGGCCTCGACGGTGCCCGCCATCGACGTGCCTGCCGCGCAGGCACCGACGACCGGAGCGCCGTCCCTGCAAGCGGCCGATAGCGCGCCCGGCGCCGCGTCACCGGCGCCCACGGCCCGCAGTACCACGACAACCACATGGAACTGCGGTCTGTGCGCCCGCAACGGCTACACAGGCTCGGCGACGCCGCCGACCGCCCCGCCGAGCACCGCAACGTTCCAACCGAGCTCGGGCCAGCCCGCTGCGGCGGCGCAGGCCTTGGCCGCGCAGCAGGGAGTCGGCACCGTCGATCCGCCGTCAGGTCCCCGGCGCGGAGGCACGGTGGTCTCGCTCACCGGGTCCGGCTTCACCGGTGCGACCGGGGTGCGCTTCGGCTCGCTGTCGGCCGTGAACTTCACCGTCGTCTCCGACGGCGAGATCCGTGTGCAGACGCCGCCTTCACCGACGCCCCAAAAGGTGACGGTCGTGGTGACCTACGCCGACGGATCGTCGACGTCCACGTCCGACAACGGGCCCTTCTTCACCTACACGTAGAGCTACTTGTCGACGCGGGGCTCCTTGGGGAGCCCGAGCACGCGCTCGCCGACGATGTTCCTCAGGATCTCGTCGGTGCCGCCGGCGATGCTCATGCCCGGCTGGCCGAGCACGAACTCGCCCCACGCGTACGTGCCCCAGTCCCCGGTGTCGGCGACGAGCCGGGGGCCGAGCACGAGCGACACGAAGTTCGAGATGCGGCGCAGGTTGTTCGTCAGCGACAGCTTGCCCATCGACATCTCAGGGCCGGGCAGCTGACCGGCCTTGATCTTCGCCATCGCCCGCATGTTGGTGTAGCGGGCGATGGCTCCGTTGGCGTAGATCTCGGCCAGCGCCTGACGCACGATCGGGTCGTTGTTGCGGCCCATCTTCTTGGCCAGCTCGATGAGTCGCTGGGTACCGATGACGCCCGCGCCCCCGCCACCACCGCCGATGGCAGCCCGCTCGTTCATCAGGGTCGTCAGGGCGACCGTCCAGCCTTCGTTGACGTCGCCCAGGCGGTGGTCGTCGGGCACGCGTACGTCGGTGAAGAACACCTCGTTGAACGACGCGCCCCCCGTCATCTGCCGAAGGGGCCGGACCTCGACGCCGGGCGCGTGCATGTCGACGACGAAGCCGGTGAGGCCCTTGTGCTTCGGGGCGTCGGGATCGGTGCGCATGATGATCTCGCCGATGTCGCTGTACTGGGCGCCCGACGTCCACACCTTCTGGCCGTTGAGCACCCACTCTTCGCCGTCCTGCACGGCGCGGCCCTCGAGGCCGGCCAGGTCGGATCCGGCGGCCGGCTCGCTGAACAGCTGACACCCGACGATGTCGCCGCGGTACATCTTGCGGAGGTACGCGTCCTTCACCTTGTCAGTGGCGTGGGCCAGGATCGTCGGGGCCACCATTCCGAGCCCGATGCCGAAGGGCTGCTCGGTCGGGGTGTCGAAGCGGGCCGACTCGGCCTGCCAGATGCGTTCGTACGATGAGGGCAGCTCGCGGCCGCCGTACTGCGACGGTCCCGTGATCCAGCCGAAGCCGGCGTCGAAGACCTGGGCCTTCCAGACCTTGCCTTCGCGGACCTCCTCCATCTCCTCTTCGAAGGTCTTCTCGGCCAGGAGGCCGACCTTGTCGCTGCCCTCGCCCCAGGCCATGGATTCCTCGTGGCGGGGTTTGGCGTTCGCCTCGAGAAAGGCGACGGCGTCGGCGCGGAACTGGTCTTCGGTGACGGTGTCGGCGGCCATGGCCGGAAGGTTACGCCCGGAGGTAGCGTCGCAATATGCCCTCTCGTGACCGCATCTGGCTGCGCGTGACCGTCGGCTGGACGTTGTTCGTCTGGCTGGTGTTCACGAAGAACATCGTCGGGGACCCCAAGCACTCGTTCGGCTTCAAGGCCGTTCACGTGGCGCTGGCGATTGTCTCCATCATCCTCGCCGTCGGTGTGTGGGCCGTGGCGTCGAGAAACCGTACGGAAGTGCGCGACTGAGATGGCCGTCGACCTGCCGAAGGCTCACGAACAAGCGCTCCAGCACACGGGCCGCTACGTCGCCGGCGTCAAGGCCGACCAGTGGAACGGTCCCACGCCTGACACCGAGTGGGACGTGCGCACGCTCCTCAACCACGTGGTGAGCGGCAACTTCTGGGTGGCCCCCCTCGTCGGCGGCAAGACAATCGAGGAGGTCGGCGACCGTTACGACGGCGATGTCCTGGGCGACGACCCGGCTGCGACCTACGAGCAGTCGGCGAAGGAGGCGTCCGCCGCCTTCAACGCCGACGGGGCAATGCAGGCGCCGTGCGCGGTGTCCTACGGGCCCGTCCCGGGCGAGATCTACGCCGGCCACCGGTTCATCGACGTCCTCATCCACGGCTGGGATCTCGCCAAGGCCACCGGACAGGACACCGCGCTGCCCTCCGATCTGGTCGAGGCCTGCTTCGAAGTGATCGAACCGCAGAAGGACCTGCTCGCCGGCAGCGGCATGTTCGGCAGCGATGTGCAGGTACCCGACGGCGCCGACCGCCAGACGCAACTCCTCGCCGAGCTCGGCCGAAAGGCGTAGCGGCACCCCCTGAGGTCGGGGGGCCAGCACGATTGCTCGCAACATCTGTTGCTGATGAGATGAGCACGTGGCCGTCGTGTGGCTGTGGCTCAGGGCGGAACTACGCCGTCGATGGCGCGTGCAGGTGGTTCTCGCGCTGCTCGTGGGGGTCGTAGGGGCGGTCATTCTCACCGTCGCCGCGGGCGCTCGGGAGACCTCGTCCGCTTACCGCGACTTCCTCTCGCGACAGCGCATCTCGGACGCCCAGTTCGACAGCCTGCAGCCGGACGCTCGCGCTGGCGTGGCCACCCTCCCTGGAGTGCGCGCCGCCGGGACGTACGCAGCGCTCTTCGTCGCACCCACAAGACAAGGCGCCATGCCCGGCCAGGACTTCCTCATGTTCGCCGCCGCGGACAACACCTATGGCCGCGCGATCGATCGCCCGATCATCCTCCAGGGTCGGGTGCCGAATCCGCTGCGGCCGACGAGGTGGCCGTGAATCAGACCGGCGCCGAGCGCTACAAGATCCGTGTTGGCGACAGAGTGCCGTTGCATTCTGTCGCGGCCGACGAGGCCGACGCCTTCGAATCTGGTCGGTACGACCAGATCACGTTTCACGGACCCACGCCGACGGTGCACGTCGTCGGCGTCGTTCGCACGTGGCTGGACCTCGGCCAGGTGAGCTACGCCAACAGCTACTTCTTCGGTTCTCCCGCCTTCTACCGCGCCTACGGCGACCAGATCTTCGGGTTTCCGCCGCAACTTGCAGTGCTTCTGCAACACCCGAGTGGCGCGACACGATTTGTCGAGACCGCGAACGCGACCGTCGAGCAGAAGTTCCCCGCCTCTGCCGAGCAGTTCAACGGGCGCACCACGAAGACCTCACTGACGTCGATCCGCGATGCGACGCACGTCCAAGCGTTCTCGTTGGCGGTCGTGGCGCTGGCAGCCGCGATCGCCGGCCTTCTCGGTCTCGCGCTGATCACCGTCCGCACGGTGACGGCCAATTTTGTGGACTTCCCGGCGCTCGGGGCGATGGGCATCACACGTCCCGGTCGGACCGGTCTCATGGCCACGACGTTGCTGCCGGGCGCCGTCGGCGGCGTGATCCTCGCGCTCGTGGGCGCGACGCTTGCGTCTCCGCTGTTCCCGACTGCGGTGGCGCGCCGCACGGGACCACCACCCGGCATCACGTTCGACGCCCTGACGCTGCTCCCGGGTGCAGTCGTGCTCGCCCTCGTGGTGCTCGGCTCAGCGGCCTGGACGGCGTACCGCTGGCGACCGATGCCGCTCGTGGAGGCCGGCCTCTCAGTGGGTCCACTGGACCGCTTCGCGGGAGTGCTGCCGCCGTCGCCGCGCGTCGGGGTGCGTTGGGCGCTCCCTCGTCGAGGAGGCGTTGCCGGTGGTGGGCGCGCCGCCATCATCGGCGCCGTCATCGGCGTGTGCGCGCTCGTCGCTGCTCTCACCTATGCCGCCGGGCTCGACCACCTCGTGAGAACGCCGTCCGCGTATGGATGGACCTTTGATGCTGATGCCGGCGGCGGGAACGACTTGGGAGCGACGACGCAGATTCGGGACATGGTCCTGCACAACCGCCAGGTGGGTGACGTCGGCCTTGCTCGCATCGCCGGGTCGGTGCCGCTCGGCTCGGCCAAGACCGACGTCTACGGATTCGAGTCCGTCCGGGGGCAGTTCGGACCGGCGGTTCTGAGTGGGCGGGAGCCGATCGCGCCCGACGAGATCCTGCTCGGTACAAAGCTCGCCCGCGAGACGCACAAGAAGATCGGATCGACGGTGGCGCTGGTCCTTGGCCCGGGCACCCCGCCTGCGACGCTTCGGGTCGTGGGGCTCGGCGTCCTTCCGACCATCGAAAGCGACGCTTTCGCCAATGGCGCGGCGATGACTCGCGCGGGGCTCGAAGGTATCCCTGGTGACAACCAGGACGCCCGCAGCTTCTTCGACCAGAACACCCATGTCGACGTGCTCTTCCGACTGGCCCCTGGTGTCAATCGCACCCGCGTGCTGACGCAGCTGCAGCAGCAGAAGCTGGTGAGCTCTGTCGCCGCTCCGCCCTCTGACGTTCGCAACCTGGACCTGGTCCGTTCGTACCCGCTCTGGCTGGCGGGGTTCTTGGCCGCGGTCGGCCTACTGGCCGTTGTGAACGCGCTCGTGGTGTCGGCTCGTCGCCGCTCACAGCAGGTCGGCATCCTGCGGGCCCTCGGCCTGACCCGCACACAGATCCTCGGCGCCATCTCCAGCCAGGGCGCGGCGATGGCCCTTGCCGGCGCCGTCGTCGGCATTCCGGTCGGCATAGCTCTCGGCCGCTGGACGTGGGCAGCCAGCGCCCATCAGCTCGGCGTGAGTCAGGTTTTGGGTGCGCCGCTGATGGTGCTCTTCGCAGTCGTCGGCTTCGGGCTCGTGCTCCTCGTTCTCCTCGGTGCCACTGCGGGATGGTGGGCCGCTCGGGCGACACCGGCCACCATGCTTCGCGCACCCTGACCGGTCCCTACGATGGCGGCGTGCGCCCGCGCGTCGTCGTCATCGGTGCCGGCTTCGGGGGGATCGGCGCTGCCACGCGGCTGGCCGATCTGCCGCTCGATACGACCATCGTCGACCAGCGCAACCACCACGTGTTCCAGCCCCTGCTGTACCAGGTGGCCACCGCTGGCTTGGCGCCGTCGGACATCGCCCTTCCCGTGCGCGGCCTGTTCCAGGAGAACGACAACATCGACTTCCGGTGGGCGACTGTCGAGAAGGTCGACCTCGACGACCAGGTCGTACACGTCGATGTCGGCCCGCCGCTGCCCTACGACTACCTGATCGTCGCCGCCGGGTCGCAGACTCGGTGGTTCGGGATCCCGGGTGTCGAGGAGCACGCCCTGGCGATGAAGACGCTGGAGGACGCGACGTCCCTGCGTGGCCACATCCTCTCCGAGTTCGAACGCGCCGCCGCCGAGCCCGCGGAGATCGACGAGGGCGCGCTCACGTTCGTCGTCGTCGGGGGCGGCCCAACGGGTGTCGAGCTGGCCGGCGCTCTCGTCGAGCTGTTCGAGGTCCTCGGCCGCGACTTCCACCACCTCGACGTGAGCCGCGCCCGGGTCGTGCTCGTCGAGGCCACCGAACACCTCCTGAACGGCTTCAGCGACAAGTCACAGCAGTCGGCGCTGGAGACGCTCGAGGCGCGCGGCGTCGAGCTGTGCCTCGGCCAGTCCGTGGACCGCGCCGGACCGGGCCGCGTGCACTTCAAGAACGGCGAGGTGCTCGCGACGAACACGCTCATATGGGCGGCCGGCATTCAACCGGCGCCGCTGGCGGACGCCATCGGGCTCGAACGTGGCCCAGGCGGGCGCATCGTCGTGCGGCGCGACCTCCGCCCGCCTGCGTACGACAACGTGTTCGTCGTGGGCGACCTGGCGGGCGCCGTCGACCACAAGGGCAAGCCGTACCTGCAGATGGCGTCGGTCGCGCTCCAGCAGGGTCACTTTGTCGGTCGCCAGATCGGGCGCGTGGCGCGAGGACGGCGACCGTGGAAGTTCCGCTACCTCGACTACGGCGAGATGGCGACGATCGGACGCAACGCGGCGGTCGCCGAGCTCGCCTTCGGCATCAAGCTGCGCGGCGCACTCGGGTGGTGGGCGTGGCTCCTCGTCCATCTCGTGCGCCTGGCCGGCTTCCGGAACCGGCTGAGCGTCCTGTTCAACTGGGCGTGGAGCTACGTCCGCTACGACCGCCAGGCTCGCCTCATCGTGCACCCTGAGGACCGAGAGTCACGTCCAGCGCCAGCGTCAGACATCGGCACGCGCCACCAGCCTTGAGGAACTCGTCGACGTTGCACACGACGACGTCGAAGCCGCACGCCTCCAGCTGACGGCCGACCGGCGGCGGGCACGAGGGCATCACGACCGTGCTGTTGACCACGACTGAGTTGGCGCAGAACGCCAGCGTCTGATCGGTGTCGAGCACGAGCAGTTCGGGGACGAGAGCCTCGACCACGCGCCGGCCGTAGCGGTCCCATCCCTCGGGGGCGACCATGGCGCGCCGCTCGTCGAGGGGACAGAACGTGAGGTCGAGGTGGTAGAGGCGTTCGTCGGCAAGTTCCACCGATCGCACGGCCGCGCCGGTCAACCTTGAGAGATAGGCGTGCGACGCGGCGTCTGATCGAAAGCGGTAGCCGGAGAGCAGCACGCTGCCGAACGGCAGTGCGTCACCGGCGCCTTCATGGTGGACGTGGTCGGGCAGCCAGTCGACGGTGAACCCGCGCTCTTCGAACCAAGCCACATAGTGGGGGACCTCGCCGCGGCGTTCTGGATGCATGAAGCGACTCGGGACGAATTGGCTGCCGTTCACCACACCCGCGTTCGCGGTGAAGACGAGGTCGGGGAGGTCGCGCGCAGGCGGCAGGACCTCGACGTGCGCACCCGCCTGCTCGAGTGTGGCCTTCAGGTTCTCCCACTGCTGGCGCGCCGCGTCGGCGTCGACGAGCACCTCGCGGTGCATCCACGGGTTGATCTCGTAGAGCACGCCGAAGTGTTCCGGCGGGCACATCAGGTATCGGCGGCCCCAACTCAGGGGCACAAATCGTCCGCCAGGAGTCCGAGAAAGAGGCCGGTGTCCGTGACGATGCCGAGAGCCTGGTGACTGCCGCGGTCGGCGAGCTTGGTGACGACCGCCTGGTTGATGTCGACGACGAACGTCTCGACGCCGGCGGGCAGGAGATTGCCGGTGGCGATGGCGTGCAGCGTGGAGGCCAGCATCAGCGCCACGCGCACGCCGGGCACCAGGGCGCGCATGGCGTCGGCCGCGTCGACCACGTCGCTGTAGACGTCGGGGAGGGGCCCGTCGTCCCGCACGGAGCCACCGAGCACGTATGGCACGTTGTGCTGCACGCACTCGTACATGACGCCGTCCGGGATGTAGCCATCGGCGACGGCGGCCGCGATCGACCCGCGCCGGCGGACCTCGTTGATGACGCGGAGGTGGTTGGAATGCCCGTGCTCGACCGGGCGGCCCTCCTTCAGCAGCACGCCGAGCGATGTCCCCAGGACGTTCGACTCGATGTCGTGGGTGGCGAAGCCGTTGCCGGCGAACAGCACGTCCACCCACCCTGCGCGGACGAGCCGAGCGAGGTCCGGACCGGCGCCCGTGTGGATGACCGCAGGCCCGCACACCGCGAGGACCTTGCCGTCTTCGTCCTTGGCCAGCCGGATGCGGTTGGCGACCTCGGCGACGAGAAGCTCTTTGGGCTTCTCCGACGAGACCTCCGACGCCATGAACTCGAAGGGGTTGGCGCCGCGGGGACGCTCCATCGGCTGCACGCGCACGCCATCGAGGCCGACCACGACGTTGTCGCCGCTGCGCACCCGATGCATGGGCGCCGTCCTCGCCCACCCGTCGTCGCCGACGACGATGGCGCAATCCATCTCCGGGTTGTCGACGTTGGTCCAGTGGCCGGAGAGGCGTACCTCTGTCGCCAGGTTGGTCGTCGAATAGAACCCCTCGGGGAGGACGCCGTCGAGCTCACACGGTTCGAGG
>JAFASB010000427.1 GCA_019244985.1 Acidimicrobiia bacterium
TGCGCAGACCGCCGAGCTGCTGGCGTCGCTCGGCTACCGCTACGACGCCAGCCTCGGTGACGGCATGCGCACAGCCGTGCTCGGGTCGGGCCTGGCGCAGGTTCCGTTCGTGTGGAACGGCGTCGACGGCGCCCACTACCTCGCCGACCCACCGCCCGCGCCCGTCGCTGTCGAGGAGTCCTGGACCGCGGCGCTCGACAAGGTCGCCGCCGACGACGGACTGTTCGTCGCCGTGTGCCACGGCTTCATCACCGGCGCCGACGACGCGCGGCTGGCCGCCTTCGACAGGGTCGTCGGCCGCGCCCAGGATCTCGGCTTCGAGTTGCTGAGCGCGGGCGAGATGGCCGAGCGGGTGCTCGCCGGATGAGGGTCAAGAGACCCTTCATGGCGCTGACGGCCGTGGGCACGGCGGCCCACCACGGCTACGAGTTCAACGCCGGCGTCGGCTTGGTGTTGCAGCCGTGGCTCGGGCTCGGGGGTTCGATCGCCTACTGGGCGACCAGCCTGCCGTTCCTGCTGTGGGCTGCGGCCCGCGGCGGCGAGCGCTTCGACAAGCCGCTGGCGTTCGCGGCGGGCACCGCACTTGCGGGCACGGCCGTTCACTATTCGCTGTGGCCGTGGGAGCTGCGGCGTGGTCTCCCGGTGCTCACCGAGGCCGAAGGTCTCTCGCCCGAGCAGCTGCCCGCCTACAACGCCATCCTCTGGGCGTGGGCGGTGGCGAGCTTGCTGGCCGTTGTGCGCGAGACGCCCAAGGGCGCGCGTCGCTGGTTCGCGCTCGGCTTGCTCAACGGGGTGCCGTTGCGCGCGTCGGCCAGGCACCACTTCGTGTGGGCGACCGAGCAGGCCCGCACCAAACCGGCGTGGTGGAACCGGGGTCTGCAGCCTTGACCGAACGCCTGGTTGTCATCGGTGGCGACGCGTCGGGGATGACCGCCGCGTCGCTCGCCAAGAAGATGCGGCCCGAGCTCGAGGTCGTCGCCCTCGAGAAGGGCCCGTGGACGAGCTACTCGGCCTGCGGCATCCCCTACGTCATCGGCGGCGACGTGAGCAGCGTGGAAGACCTCGTCGTGCGGACGCCCGAGCAGCACCGGGCCAATGGCATCGACGCCCGAGCCATGCACGAGGCGACGGCCATCGACCTCGACAGGCGCGAGGTCGAGGCGCGCGACATCGACGGGGCGCGCACGTACCGCCTCGGCTTCGACCAACTGGTCATCGCCACCGGCGCGACGCCGCGCCGACCGCCCGTGCCCGGCTTCCTCGACGAGAAGGTGCACGGCGTGCAGACCCTCGACGACGGGGCCCACCTGCTGCGCCACGCCGAGAAGATCGGCGCCGACCGGGTCGTCGTCGTGGGTGCGGGCTACATCGGGTTGGAGATCGCCGAGGCCTTCGTCAAGCGCGGCGCACGCGTGACCGTCGTCGAACGCGAACCCGAGGTGCTGGCCGCCACCATGGACCCCGAGATGGGAGCCCGCGTCCGCCAGGCGATGGAGCGTCACGGCATCGAGGTGCGTGTCGGCGACGCGGTCGATGGCTTCGACGGCAAGGCGCTGCACACAGCGGGGGGTGAGATCCCGGCCGATCTCGTCGTGCTCGGCCTTGGTGTGGTGCCCAACTCGACGCTCGCCAACGAAGCGGGGATCGAGCTCGGCGCCCACGACGCCATCGGCGTCGATGTCCGTCAGCGGACGAGCGCCGAAGGTGTGTGGGCGGCCGGCGACTGCTGCGAGGCGTTCCACCTCGTTTCGAACCGCAAGGTTCACATCGCGCTCGGCACCGTCGCCAACAAGCAGGGGCGCGTCGTCGGTATCAACGTCGGTGGCGGCTACGCCACCTTCCCGGGCGTCGTGGGGACTGCGGTCACGAAGCTGTGCGACACGGAGATCGCCCGCACCGGCCTCAGCGAGCGGGAGGCCACGCAGGTCGGCTTCCGTTTCGTGGCGGGCCGCATCGAGAGCACGACGCGAGCCGGTTACTACCCCGACGCCAAACCGATCAGCGTGAAGATCCTGGCCCAGCCCGGCGGCGGTGAGCTCCTCGGCGCCCAGATCGTCGGCGAAGAAGGGGCGGCCAAGCGCATCGACGTGCTCGCTACAGCGCTCACCGCGCGGTTCACGGTCGAGGATCTTCTCCACCTCGACCTCTCCTACGCCCCGCCGTTCGCGCCGGTGTGGGATCCGGTCCTGATGGCCGCCCGCAAGGCGTGGGACGCGGTGCAGCAGGAGCGAACCTTCCGGAGCTAAGTTCCCCCGACGCTTACCGGGCAGAGCGGAGGACAGAGGGAATGGTCTTGGCGGCGGTGAAGATCGACGCGGGCGACACCGCGTGGGTCCTTGGGGCGGCGGCGCTGGTGTTGTTCATGACGCCAGGTCTGGCGTTCTTCTACGGCGGCATGGTCAGGGGCAAGAACGTTCTGGGCATGCTGATGCAGAACGTCTTCTGCATGGGCTTGGTCAGCGTGTTGTGGGCGTTCGTGGCCTTCAGCCTGGCGTTCGGCAAGGACCACGGCGGCGTGATCGGGGGCTTCGACCTCGTCGGCCTGAAGGGGTTGTTCAACGGCACGATCCCGGGCCTGCAGGCCCTCACCATCCCGGCACTGGCGTTTGTCGCCTTCCAGCTGATGTTCGCCGTCATCACGCCGGCCTTGATCACCGGGGCGACCGCCGACCGGATGCGCTTCGGCGGCTGGGTGCTGTTCCTCGCCCTGTGGTCGATCATCGTCTACGCGCCGGTGGCCCACTGGGTGTTCGCGCCGAGTGGGTGGCTGTTCAAGCG
>JAFASB010000450.1 GCA_019244985.1 Acidimicrobiia bacterium
CATATCCTGCCGGGAGGCGGTCGCAGCGTGCTTAAAGCGGCTGGCCGCGGTCAATAGCGCCGTCAACGCCGTTACCGTAGTATTGGCAGAGGAAGCGCTTGCCGCGGCCGACGAGGCCGATCGCAGAATCAAACGCGGTGAGGCGCTAGGGCCCTTACATGGCGTCCCGGTTACGATTAAAGAGAATATCGATCAGGCGGGTGCCGCGACCACCAATGGCGTCGTTGCCTTCCGTGATCTGATCGCCGAGACCGACAGTCCGCCGGTAGCCAACTGGAAGCGCGCCGGCGCGATTATCATCGGCCGCACCAATACTCCCGCCTTCAGCCTGCGCTGGCATACCGACAACGAGCTACGCGGCCCGACACTAAATCCATGGGACCGAACGCGCACGCCCGGCGGTTCGAGCGGCGGGTCGGCCGCCGCCGTGGCGGCCGGACTGGTGCCGTTCTCCACGGCGAGTGACGGCGGCGGATCGACGCGCATACCGGCGGCGTTCACCTGGCTCGTCGGCCTGAAGGCCAGCTACGGCCGCATCCCGCACGAGCGAGCGTCGCCGTCGGAGACGTCGTGCTACGGAGCCCTCACGACGACGGTGCGCGACGCCGCCCGCCATCTCGACGTCGCCGCCGGCCCCCACGACCTCGACCGCGCGTCGCTCCCCGCGCCGGGCCGCTCGTACGAACGCGCCATCGAAGCGCTCGACGTCGGCGGCCTGCGAGCATTGTGGTCGCCTGACATGGGCTACGCGGTCGTCGTGCCGGAGATCGAAGAGGTGGCGCGGGCCGCAGCCGACGCGCTCGTCGACGCCGCGGGACTGCGACGCGTCGAGCGCCCTTTCTCCCCCTCGAGCCCGATGCGGACGTGGCTGTCGGCCGGCGCCGCCGACATGTGGCTCGACCTCGAGGACGGCATGTGGCCCGAGTGCGCCGACGAGTTGACCGGCCTCGTGCGCGGCAGTCTGCGTCGCACCCAGGACTGGACGATGCCGCGCTACGCACGTGCCCTGCGCCACCGCCAGCTCCTCGAAGCGGAGGTCGCCGATCTGTTCACGGAGATCGACGTGCTGCTCACGCCGACGACGGCGACGGCGGCCTACGCCGCCGAGGGCCCGCTCCCGATGGAGATCGACGGCAAGGACGCACGCCACTCCGGCCCGGTGCCGTTCACGATGCTCGCCAACCTGTGCTGGAACCCGGCGATCTCCGTGCCGGCCGGGCTTACGCACGAGGGCCTGCCGGTCGGCCTGCAGATCACCGTGCGCCGCCATGCCGACGAGGTCGCCCTGCGCCTGGGCCGTATCTTCGAACAGGCGCGGCCGTGGCCGCGTCTCGCGTCCGAGCGGGCCTAGCGCTCCTACGCGGTGCGTAGGGCCTGACCGCGCACCCGGGCGAACATCGCCATCGACGAACCGAGCACGACGAGGGCAACGAGCCCGGCGACGTTGGCGGCCGTGAACGGGTTGGGCACGGCGGGGCCGTTCGACGCGGTCCGCTGGTGGCTGGCACCCAGAACGGCGAGCGGCACGGTCGAGGGCGCGACGGTCGTGGCGACGGGGGCCGCTGCCGTGACCGGGGCCGGCCCAGGCGTCGCAGCGGCGTGCACGGGAGCGGAGGCGTGGACGGGCGCCGACACCGGGTGTGCTGCGGCGGCGGGCCGCGGCGCGGGACGGGGCGCTGGGCTCGGGGGCGGCGGCGGCGCATGCGTCGGCGCCGGAGCCGCAACCGGACCACCCTTGGGCTGCTCGTAGTCCTCGGTGACCCACAGCGTGCCGTAGGGATCCTGCACGACGGCGACGCCGATCTGCGTGAAGCTCGGGTCCACCATGTTCTCGAAGTGGTGCGGGCTGTTCTCGAACGCCGTCTCGATGCTGGCGACGTCGCCGCCCGTGCCCACGTTCTCGCCGAGCATCCGCCAACCGCTCACCTGGCTGGCAAAGGCCGGGTTGTGGGCGAGCGTCCCGTCAGCCGCCATCTGCATCGACCAGGCACTGGCCACGCCGGCGAGCGCACCATTGGCCGCGAGGGCGCCGAGGCCCCGGCTGGCACGGATCTGATTGATGGCATTGACGAAGTAGTCCTCGTTGGTCGACGCGGCCGCCGGACGGGCGAAGGCGAAGATCGAGGCGCCGACAGCGATGAGTGCGAGCACGGCACGAAGACGAAGACGTCCCGACATTGGTGTCCCTCCGGGTGGGTCGTGGTTGCCCACGGGGGACACGAGGCCCCCGTTCGGTAGCCCGGCTGCCGTGGGGACGAGTGTCCCGTTAGGCCCGTGGCTTTGCGTCTTCCGGATTTCTCCGGAGTTGCCCTTTCGTGGGTTCTGTCACTGATCACATCGGCTGTGGGACTAGTTCACTTGAGCCGGATGTGGGTGTTCGCCCGCCACCCGTCGTGAGGACCCGAACGTCCCCCGGGTGGAGAACGAGCCCTAGTCTCACGCCGTGGATCCCGGTGTGGCCCGACGGATGTGGCGGGTCCTGGAGCCGTTCCACGCGGTGACCTACTTCACCGGCGAGAGCCGTCAGGCGTTCACGGACGCCGGCCTGCGCGGGTTCTGGATGGGGTACTTCGCCGGGCGGGCGGCGCCGATGGGCGCAGTCGGACCGGGCGTCGTGACCGCCACCTTCTACGGATTCCGCCACAGCATGGTCGCCCGTGCGCTCCCCGACGCATGGACGTTCGCGAGCGCGACCGACGTGCTGATGGCCCGGCTGCACGGCGTCGACCGCGCTCTCCGCCGTCTGCTCGGCGACGGCGTGCACAGCGCCGAGCTCGCCGAGGCCGCCGGCCTGAGCAGGGCGGCGGCCGAAGCGGCCGGGCGAGCGGGGCGCCCGCTGTACGCGGCCAACGCCGATCTGCCCTGGCCCGCTGAAGCGCACCTCGTGCTCTGGCAGGCGACGACGCTGTTGCGCGAGCACCGCGGAGACGGCCACGTCGTCGCTCTGGCGGCGGCTGGCGTCGACGGCTGCGAGTCGCACGTGACGATGGCAGCCGCGGGCGCCATCGGCCGCGAGGTGCTGCAGTCGAACCGGGGGTGGACAGACGACGAGTGGGACGCCGCCGTGCAGCGCCTGCGGGCGCGAGGCTGGCTCGACGAAGCAGGCGCCGTCACCGGCGCCGGGACCGAGGGACGTCGGGAGATCGAACGGCGCACCGACGCCCTCGCCGTGGAGCCCTGGGAGGCGCTCGGTGACGACAAGGTCGACCGCCTGGCAGAGCTGGCTGCGCCCATTGTGCAGCGCGTTGTCGACGGCGACGCCTTCCCGGTGCCCAACCCGATCGGCGTCCCGAGCACGGGCCAGTGATCGAGGGCGCGGCGGCACTGGCGGCGCGCATCGCGAACCGCGACCTGTCGGCGCGCGAAGCCGTCGACAGGTGTCTGGGCGCCATCGGCCGCGTCAACGGCGAGCTCAACGCCGTCGTGCAGTTGGCTTCCGAACGGGCACGTGCCGAAGCGGCGCGCGCCGACGAGCGGCAAGCGGCCGGAGAATCGCTTGGGCCTCTCCATGGAGTCCCCGTCACGATCAAGGACTGCTTCGCGACCGAGGGCATCATCACCACCGTCGGCACCGTCGGGCTGCGATCGTTCGTTCCCGACGCCGACGACGTCACTGTCGCCCGCCTGCGGGCTGCCGGGGCCATCGTCGTCGGCAAGACCAATTGCCCGGAGTTCCTGCTGGGGTTCGAGAGCGACAACCTCGTCTACGGCCGCACGGCCAACCCGTACGACCTCAGCCGCACCTGCGGCGGCAGCAGCGGCGGCGAGGCGGCGATCGTCGGTGCGGGCGCCTCTCCGCTCGGGCTCGGCAGCGACTCGGGCGGCAGCCTGCGCGTACCCGCCCACTTCTGCGATGTGCCGACGCTCAAGCCGACGCACGGGCGCGTGCCGATCACGAGCGCGGTGTTTCCGAGCGCCGGTCCCTTCAGCCGTCTCCGAGCGGTCGGCGCCCTTGCGCCGACGGTCCAGGATCTGGCCCTCGCCCTCGACGTCCTCGCCGGACCCGACGGCCGTGACCCGTGGGCGGCGCCCGTTCCTCTCGCCGACCCGGCTGACGTGGAGATGGCGTCGCTGCGCGTCGCCATGTACACCGACGACGGTGTGGGGGCGCCGAGCCCGGAGACGATCGCCACGGTCGAAGGCGCCGCCGCCGTCCTCGAGAAGACGGGCGCGACCGTCGAGGCAACTCGGCTTCCCGTGGCCGACCAGTCGGTCGACCTCTACACCGGCATCCTCGGCGGCGACGGCGGAGCCGGGCTGCGGCGCCTGCTCGAGACCGTCGGCACCACCGAGCCGAGCCCGCTCATCGCCAACATGCTCGCCTTCCTCTCGGCCAGCGTGCAGCCGGCGTCCGAATACGCAGACCGCCTCGCCCGCTGGGACCGGTTCCGACTCGACGCCATGACGTTCCTCGACCGGTTCGACGTCGTGCTGTCTCCCGTCGCCGCCGTACCCGCGCTCCCCCACGGCACGACGTTCGAGAACATCAACTCGTTCGGCCACGTGTTCACCCACAACCTCACCGGCTGGCCGGCCGCCGTCGTGCGCGGCGGCACGTCGCCCGAGGGCCTGCCCATCGGCGTACAGATCGCGTGCGGGCCGTGGCGGGAGGACCGGGCGCTGGCCGTCGCTCGCGTGCTGGAGGCCGAGCTGGGTCCGTTCCCGACCCCTACGATCGCCGCGTGAGCCCCCTCCTCGACCGTTTCAGCCTGTCCGACCGCGCCGCCATCGTGACCGGCGCCGGTCGCGGCATCGGCGCCGCCACCGCTCTCGCCCTCGCCGAGGCGGGCGCCGACGTCGTCATCGCGGCGCGCACCAAGGAGCAGCTCGACGACGTGGCATCCGGTGTCGCCGGGCGCGGCCGCCGCGCCGCCGTCGTGCCGTGCGATCTCAGCGACATCGACATGCTCAACGCACTCGTCGACACGGCCATGAGCGAGTTCGGGCGGGTCGACGTCGTCGTCAACAACGTCGGCGGCACCGAGCCCCGGCCGTTTCTCGACACGAGCGAGGGCTTCTTCGAGCGCGCCTTCCACTTCAACGTCACGACCGCCTTCGCCCTCAGTAAGGCGGCCGTCCCCCGCATGCTCGAAGGAGACGGCGGAGCGATCGTCAACATCTCCTCGGCGATGGGCCGGATGAGCGACCGAGGCTTCGCCGCCTACGGCACGGCGAAGGCAGCGCTCGCCCATCTGACGCGGCTGATGGCTGCCGACCTCGCACCGCGCATCAGGGTCAACGCCATCGCCGTCGGATCGGTCGCCACCTCGGCATTGGAGATCGTGCTCACGATGGACGAGCTTCGCAACGAGATGGTCGAACGCACGCCGCTGAAGCGCCTGGGTGAGGTCGACGACATCGCCATCGCCGCCCTGTATCTGGCCTCGCCGGCGTCGTCGTTCGTCACTGGCAAGGTCCTCGAGGTCGACGGCGGCATCGAGTACCCGAACCTGGGCCTGAATCTGCCTGACCTGTGACGTCCACCCGCCATCCGTAGCTGACGGTCGGGAGTGGGGGCGATATGCGTTCGGTAGCTGCTACCGGCTACTGCTGCTGGGCCTGGGTGGCGTAGATCTGGCGGATGAACTCGGCGTCGGTCGCCAGGCCGACGTTCACGAAGGTGCAGTTGGAGAAGGTGCAATCGCGGACGGCGATGGCGCCCTGGTAGCCGCGGTCGGTGTCGACGACCCAGAGACCGTCGCCGTCGATGTTGTTGCCGAAGAACTGCACGCCGCCGATGAAGATCAGGATGCCGGGCCCGACGAACGTGCAGTCCTCGAACTGCTCGTCCTCGACAGTGAGCGCGGGCGTACCCCGTTCCCACTGCTGGGCCCACTCCCACAAACGGATCTCCTGGCCGGTGTGCGTCGCCATATCGGCGGCGACACTAGCGGCGGGTTCGGGTCCGCTCTGCGGCGCTGAAGCCGGGTAGGTCGAGGCGCGCGGCCTCCAGAGCCGCCCGGTCCCAGCCGCCGGTGTCG
>JAFASB010000508.1 GCA_019244985.1 Acidimicrobiia bacterium
GCACCTTCGACAGCGCCCGGGCGTTCAGCAGCCGGGTGAACTCGAGCTGGGTGTACACGCGTGCGATGCGGTCACGGATGTCGGGGTCGTCCAGCGCCTCTGGGTTGTACTTCTTGGTGGCGGCGATCATGTTGTCGAGGTCGATGCGCATGCTGATCGAAAGGCCTGCTGTGCCGACGCGCTCGTGACCGAGGGTGCCCATGGCGACCAGCCAACCCTGGCCTTCTTCCCCGAGCCGGTACTTCACCGGGACGCGGGCGTCGGTGAAGAAGACTTCGCAGAACATCTCCTCCCGCGTGATGTCGGGGATCGGCCGCACGTCGATGCCCGGCGCTTCCATGTCGACGATCAACGCCGTGATTCCCTCGTGCTTGCGTCCTTCGCTGATCGCGTCGGGATCGGTGCGCACGAGGAAGAGGCCCCACTTGGCGATGTGGGCCGTCGAGATGAAGATCTTCTGGCCGTTGAGCACGTACTCGTCGCCGTCGCGCAAGGCCATCGTGCGCAGGTTGGCGAGATCGCTGCCCGCCTCGGGCTCGGTGAAGCCCTGGCACCAGTGCACGTCGGCGTTGATGATGCCGCGCAGCCAGAGGTCCTTCTGCTCGTCGGTGCCCCACTTGATGATCATGGGGCCGATCTGCCAGATGCCGTTGGGATTAAAGATGCCCGGCGCCTTGGCCTTCGCCATCTCCTCGGAGTAGATGACGTTCTGCATGATCGTGGCTTCGCGCCCGCCCCAGTCCCTCGGCCAGTTGATGGCCGCCCAGCGCCCCTCGTTCATACGGCGCTGCCAGGACTTCTGGCGAACCATCCGGCGCGAGAGGTTGGCGCTGCTCTGGGGGTCCTCGATCTCGCTCCCGTCCATGAAGTCGGGCAGGTTGGCGTCGAGCCAGGTTCGCAGCTCGGTGCGGAACGCTTCGTCTTCTTCGGTGTAAGCGAAATCCATCGGGCGGCAACTGTAACCTGACACGGCCGTCAGGTAGAAGAAGGAGCCGATGGACTTCACGTTCTCAGAGGATCAGGACGCCCTCCGCGCCGCCGTGCGCGACACGCTGGCCCGTGAGGCGCCTTCCGCCTATGTGCGGCACATGATCGACGACGAGGTCGGGGTCGCACCCGAGCTGTGGTCGAAGATGGCCGACCTCGGCTGGCTGGGGCTCCTCGTCCCCGAGGCCCACGGCGGCCTCGGCTTGAGCCTGGTCGACGCCGTCGTCGTCCAAGAGGAGATGGGCAAGCTCCCGTTGCCGGGCCCGTACTTCTCTTCGGCGCTCTTCGCCACCATCGCCGCCCACCGACTCGGGCTCACCGAGGTCCTCGCCGACCTGGCGTCGGGCGCCCGCCGTGGTGCCGTCGCTCTGGAGGAGTTCGGCCACGGCGACCCCGTCACCCGTGTGCGCGCCACGGCGACACAGCGCGGCGACAGCTGGGTGCTCGACGGACTCAAGCCGGCGGTGATCGACGGCCACAGCGCGGACTGGGTGATCGTCGCGGCCCGGACGGACGAGGGCCTGGGGTCGTTCTTCCTCGAAAAGCCCGGCGCGGAGGTGGTCCCGAGCCTCGACGTCACCCGCAAGATGGCCCGCCTCGAGCTGACCCAGCGACCCGCCATCCGGATCGGCCCGAGCGGCGACCACACGGCGCTCTGGCAGTGCATCGCCGACGACGCAGCGGTGATGCTGTGCGCCGAGACCGTCGGCGTGTGCGAGCGCGCCCTGCAGCTCGGTGTCGACTACGCCAAGCAGCGCGTGCAGTTCGGCCGGCCCATCGCCAGCTTCCAGGCCATCAAGCACAAGACCGTCGACATGCTCCACAAGACCGAGCTCACGCGCGTCGGCACGCACTACGCGGCGTGGACGTCCGATGTCGACGACCCGGCCCGGGAGTCGGCGGCCGCCATGGCCAAGGGCTACGCGGGGGAGGCGTCGGTGTTCGTCACCGCCGAGGACATCCAGATCCACGGCGGTGTCGGCTTCACCTGGGACGCCGACCCTCAGCTCTTCTTCCGCCGGGCCAAGGCCAACGACATCCTCCTCGGCCAGCAGGCCTGGCAGCGCCAACGCCTGGCGGATCTGGTGCTGGCCGACAGGTAACC
>JAFASB010000277.1 GCA_019244985.1 Acidimicrobiia bacterium
GTCTGGACGACCCTCGCCCACCACGCCGACTGGATCTTCAACGTCGTCCGCACCGACCCCGAAGCGCCGAAGCACAAGGGCCTCTCGTACCTCCTGATGCCGATGGACCAGCCCGGCATCGAGGTCAAGCCCCTGAAGCAGCTGACTGGCTCTGCGGAGTTCAACGAGGTCTTCTTCACCGACGCCCGCACGTCGGGCGACCTGATCGTGGGCGGCCCCGGTGACGGATGGAAGGTCGCCATGGGCACGCTCGGCTTCGAGCGGGGCACTGCCTTTCTGGCCCAGCAACTGCACTTCCAGCACGAGACCGAAGAGGTCATCGACTACGCCAAGAAGCACGGGCTGTCGGGCGACCCGATCGTGCGTCAGAAGCTGGCCGACGCGTGGATCGGCGTGCAAATCATGAAGTACAACGGCTTCCGGTCGATCACGAAGATGCTGGCCACCGGCTCGCCGCCGCCCGAGGCGTCGATCAGCAAGCTGTACTGGTCGCACTGGCACCGCCACCTGGGTGAGCTGGAGATGGAGCTCATGGGCCCGTGGTCCGAGGTGCTGGCCGGGCCGGACTACGAGCTCGAGGAGTTCCAGTCGAGCTTCCTGTTGAGCCGGGCCGAGACGATCTACACGGGTTCGACCGAGATCCAGAAGAACATCATCGGGGAGCGGGTACTGGGACTGGCGCGCGAACCGGCAGCCTCATAGAGCACGGCAGTACAAGAGAGCAAGGAGCACGAAGTGAACTTCGCCTTCAGCGAGGAGCAGGAAGAACTCCGGCGCACGGTCCGGGCCTTCCTCGAGCAGAAGTCGCCGTCGGCGGAGGTGCGCCGGCTCATGGAGACCGAGGAGGGCTACGACCCCGCGGTCTGGGAGCAGATGGGCAGCCAGCTCGGTCTGCAGGGTCTTGCCATTCCCGAGGAGTACGGCGGCTCGGGCTACAGCTACGTCGAGCTCATCGTCGTGCTCGAGGAGATGGGCCGGGCGTTGCTCGCCGCGCCCTACTTCTCGACCGTCGCCCTGGCGGCCAACGCCATCCTCCACAGCGGTGACGACGCCGCCAAGAAGGAGCTGCTCCCCGGCATCGCCAGCGGCGAGACGATCGCTACCCTGGCCATGACCGAGGACAACGGCCGCTGGGACGCCGAGGGCATCACCGCCACCGCGACCAAGTCCGGCGACGGCTACACCATCGACGGCCACAAGATGTTCGTCCTCGACGGCCACACCGCCAACCTGATCATCGTGGCCGCCAAGACCGGCGACAACGTCAGCCTGTTCACGGTCGCCGGCGACGCCAGCGGCCTCACCCGGACGGCGCTGGCGACCATGGACCAGACGCGCAAGCAGGCGCGCCTCGAGTTCTCGGGCACGCCGGCCAAGCTCCTGGGCACCGAGGGCGAGGGCTGGCCAGTCCTCAGCCGGGTCCTCGATCTGGCTGCGGTCGCCCTGGCCGCCGAGCAGGTCGGCGGCGCCCAGATGTGCCTCGACATGTCGGTCGACTACGCCAAGGTCCGCGTTCAATTCGGGCGCCCGATCGGCAGCTTCCAGGCCATCAAGCACAAGTGCGCCGACATGCTGCTCGAAGTCGAGTCGGCAAAGTCCGCTGCTTATTACGCAGGCTGGGCCGCCGCCGAGCTCAACGACGAGCTGCCGACAGTTGCCAGCCTGGCCAAGGCCTACTGCTCCGACGCCTACTTCCACGCCGCCGCCGAGAACATCCAGATCCACGGCGGCATCGGCTTCACGTGGGAGCACGACGCCCACCTGTACTTCAAGCGGGCCAAGTCGTCGCAGCTCCTGTTGGGTGACCCGACGTACCACCGCGAGCTGCTCGCGCAGCGAATCGGCATCTAAAACCGACCAGTAGCGTGCGGCGGCAGTGATCACCCTGTTCGCCGTCGTCGCCCTGTTGGCGGTGTTCGTCATCGCGGCCGTCGTCATCGGCCGCGAGGCGCGACGGCTGGGGAGCGTGCCGCCCCGACCGGTCTTCGACTTCGAGGAGGCGGTCGAGTGGGTGTGCCGCCACGTCGGCGACGACGTGGCGTCCGAGTTGACGCCCGAGGACGTCCGCCAGATCATCAACTGGCACCTGGAGTACTTCCGGCTCAAGGGCGTGTCGTCCAACGGCCACGGCATCCAGAGCGAGGCGCCCGTCGTCGTGGGCGGGGCCGAGACCGTGGACTTCGTCCTCATGAAGGCCCAGTCCGCGGGGTTCGCATACACGCCGAGCCAGGTGCACGCCGTCCTCGACGCCCAGATGACCTATCTCGAGGCCATCGGGGCGATCGGCCCCGTCGAACCCCCCGAGGTCGCCTGACCGGGCATGGCACGGCGGTTCCGAAATGCTCGACAGATGTGGTTTTATGGGTCCACCAGAGAAAGGGGGTGGTCCAGCTGAGCGATAGTCGTTATGGGACCCTGGAGGTGGCTGGCCGCTAGGGCGGCAGCTGGACCGGCTGGCGAATCCCCGTCAGTCACCGCTCGAGTACCGGTCGGGGAATGGTCCCTCCCGAAGTAGTACGGATACTCGGGTTTCTTTTCAGCACATTCTCTGGAGCGGGGGCGTCTCGTCGAGGCGCCCCCGTTCCGCGCTCGGGGCGCTGACCTAGATTCCGGACCGTATGAGCGAACGGCCCCGGAACTTCGAAGAGCACCGCTTCATGGGCGACAAGCGCACGATGCGGGTCCACGACCTCGACAACGCCACCCGTGAGTGCGGGATCGAGGACATCCTGGCCGCCGAGTCCTACCTGGCGTTCGGGCCCGACACGATGCCCGAGGCCCGAAACCGCTGCTACCACCCCTGCCGTCACTGCCAGCCGGTCGACGAAGTGGCCTGAGCGGTGGCCACCATGGACGGGGCGATCCCGTCGGGCGACCTGAAGCTGGTGGCCCACGTGGCCCAGCCGGCCCGCGCTGCGGCCGGCCCCCGCCCCGCCCTGGTGCTTTGCCACGGGTTCCCGGCCGGCCCGGGGATGGCCCTGACGTCGGCGCAGACCTACCCCGACCTGGCCGACCATCTGGCGGCCGAGACCGGCTGGACCGTGCTGGCGTTCAATTTCCGGGGCGCGGGCGAGTCCGACGGCAATTTCTCGCTCCAGGGTTGGCTCGACGACCTCGCCGCCGTCGTCGACTACGCCGCCGACCTGCCCCGCAACGGCGGGGTCTGGGTTGCGGGGTCAAGCACCGGCGGCGCCGTGGCGCTGTGCGCGACGGCGGCCGACGAGCGCATCAGAGGGGTGGCGACATTGGCTGCGCCTGCCGATTTCGACGACTGGGCGAGCGACGCCCGAGCCTTCCTGGCCCACTGCCGGGTGGTGGGCGTGGTCCGCGACCAGGGCTTCCCGCCCGATCTCGACGCCTGGGCCGGCGAGTTCAAGCAGCTGCAGCCATTGGCGGCCGTGGGCGGTGTCGTACCCCGCTCGCTGCTCCTGATGCACGGGTCCGACGACCCGACGGTGCCCGTCAGCGACGCCCGGGCGCTTGCCGACGCGGCCGACGGGCAAGCTGACCTCCGAGTGATCACGGGCGCAGGGCACCGCCTGCGCCACGACCCGCGGGCGGTGGCGGCGCTCATGGGCTGGATGGAACGACAGGGAGTCGGATGAGCCAACGCAACGATCTCGAGGGCAAGACGTTTCTCGTCACCGGTGCCAGCAGCGGCATCGGACGGGCCACGGCGGGCGACCTGGTGCGCCGGGGCGGGAAGGTGTTCATCGCCACCCGCAACGCGGAGAAGACGAGGCCGGTCCTCGACGAACTGGGCGACAACGCCGCCCACCTCCAACTCGATCTCGGTGACCTCGACTCGGTGCGCCAGTGCGCAAAGGAGTTCCTGGCCCTCGACCAGCCCCTGCACGCACTCATCAACAACGCCGGCCTCGCAGGCCAGCGGGGGTTCACCCAGAGCGGATTCGAGCTGGCCTTCGGTACCAACCACGTCGGCCATTTCCTCCTGACCAACCTGTTGCTCGACAAGCTGAAGGCCAGCGCGCCGGCGCGGATCGTGATCGTGTCGAGCGTGGCCCACTACTCGTCCACCGGGATCGACTACGACGTCGTGCGCCGGCCCACGAAGAGCTTCACGGCCCTGCGCGAGTACGCCGTGTCGAAGTTCGCCAACGTGCTGCACGCCCAGGAGCTGGGCCGCCGGCTCGACGGCACCGGCGTGACGACGTACTCGCTACACCCCGGCGCAATCGCGTCAAACGTGTGGCGCCGCGTGCCTTGGCCGTTCGAGTCGGTGATGAAGATCTTCATGAAGAGCAACGAAGAGGGCGCCCAGACATCGCTGTACTGCGCAACCTCGCCCGACGTGGCCAACGAGAGCGGCAAGTACTACGAGGAGTGCGCCGAGAAGGCGCCGAGCAGCAAGGCGACACCCGAGCGGGGGGCCGAGCTCTGGGAGAAGAGCGAGGAGTGGACAGCGTCATGACCTGGACCGTCGACGATCTCATCGCCATCGAGGAGATCAAGCGCCTCAAGTACAAGTACGTGCGCTGCCTCGACCAGAAGCGCTGGGACGAGATCGCCGAGCTGTTCGTGCCCGACGCCGTCGCCTCCTACGGCGGCGGGGCGTGGGCGTTCGAGGGCCGCGACGCCATCGTGCAGTTCCTCCGTGACTCGATGGGATCCACGCAGTTCCTCAGCGCTCACCGCGTTGGCCAGCCCGAGATCGAGATCACCGGCCCCGAGACGGCGACGGCAACGTGGGCGTTGATGGATCTCGTGCTGCAGCTCGAGTTCGGCGTCGACATCCGGGGCGCAGCCTTCTATGAAGACGAGTACGTCAAAGTCGACGGCGAGTGGAAGATCAAGTCCACGGGCTACAAGCGCACCTACGAGGAGCTCGAACCCCGGGCCAAGGAGATCAGCCTCACGGCCCACCTGTTCGACACTGACGGCCGCAGCAGCCTCAACGGCTGACAGGCGCGCCACCTAGGCGAGCTTGATCGCCTTGTCGATGGCGTCGCGCAGGGTCTTGGCGTTGGCCTTCGGG